>NZ_JAQYWW010000940.1:0-465 GCF_036322525.1 Streptomyces sp. BE20
GGCTTCCGTACCCCCACCCGACTGGTCGGCGGGCCCCGCTCCCGGCGCCTCGCCCGCCGGCTGGCGCGCGCCGCCGTGCGCGCCGGGACGCCGGCCGGCCCCTCCCCGGGGCCCGCCCTCGTGTCCGGGGCCGAGCGGCGGCTCGGCCCCGAGGGCGGACACCCGAGCTCCTCGCGCTTCGCGGCGGATGCGGCCCCCCAGCGCCGCGGGCGGGGCGGCCGCCGTAATGGGATCGGGTGGTGGGCCTGGGCGGGGCGGGGGTGGTGGTGGGTTAGCGGGCGGCGGGTGGGTGCGTCCGGACCCCCGCGCCCGGTGGGGGGGTGCGGGCGACCGGTGGCACGGTCGGTGCTACGGCTCCCCCACCCGCCCGGACTCCCGGCCCCGGCCCCGCAGCCTCTCCCGGGCGGGGGCCCGCGCCGCCGTCGGCGCCGGGACCAGCGCCTGCATCACCCGGAGGTCGTCCCC
>NZ_JAQYWW010000941.1:0-369 GCF_036322525.1 Streptomyces sp. BE20
GGGGGGGGGGGGGGGGGGGGGGGGGGGGGGGGGGGGGGGGGGGGGGGGGGGGGGGGGGGGGGGGGGGGGGGGGGGGGGGGGGGGGGGGGGGGGTGGGGCGGGGGGGGGGCGGGGGGGGGCCCGGACGCGCCACGCGCCCCCGCCGCGCACCACCACACCACGCAACAACCAGACCAGTCCACGACTGCCCTCTCCCCGCGCCCCACCCCCCCCCCCCCCCCCCCCCCCCCCCCCCCCCCCCCCCCCCCCCCCGCCCCCCCCCCCCCCCCCCCCCCCCCCCCCCCCCCGCCTGACCCCAGCCCCCCCCCCCCCGCGGCCCCCCCCCCACCCCCCCCCCCCACACCACGGACCCCCCCCCCACCACCCGCA
>NZ_JAQYWW010000942.1:0-316 GCF_036322525.1 Streptomyces sp. BE20
GGCGGGTGGTGATGTCCCTACGGGGGGCCGGGGCCCGGGTGGGGGGTGGCGGGCTGGGTCCGGTCCCGCGGTTGCCGGTCCAATTCGGTTTTTTGTGGCGGGGTGGGGGGTGCGGGGTGGGGGGGGGGGGGTTCTTTGGGGGGCCCCCGGGGGGGGGCCGGTTGGGGGGGTTGGCGTTGGGGGGCGGGGGGGGGGGGGGGGGGGGGGGGGGGCGGGTGGGGGGGGGGGGGGGCGTGGGGGGGTGGGGGGGGGGGGGGGGGGCCGGGCGGGGCGCCCGGGGGCGGCCGCCCGCCCGCGCCCCCCCCCCCCCCCCCCC
>NZ_JAQYWW010000943.1:0-50064 GCF_036322525.1 Streptomyces sp. BE20
CACGCTGGGGTGCCCGTTCAGCCGCCCTCGCCGGCCGGGGACGGGCTGTCACCGGCGTCCACCGCGTCGGCCCCCGTCCCGCGGCAGCGACGCGGTTGGTGGAGCCTCCTGACCGGACTGCTCCGGCGGTGAGGGCGGCGGCCACCGCCACGACTCCTCCCGCACGACCACTGGTTGTCGCGGCAGGCGGGGCATAACCTCACCCCGAGGGTGCAGGTATCTCTGGAGGGGACGATGACGGTTGCCACTGTCGGGATCCTGGGGTTCGCCCTGGGGTGTCTGGTCGCGGCGGCGGTGCTGCGGAACCAGGCCGTCGGCGCTGCCCGGCGGGCCGCCGAGTCGGCCGCCGCAGCCGCCCGTTCGGCCGCCGAGTCGGCCGCCGCGGCGCAGCAGCCCGCGCCGGTGAAGGGTCGCAGGACCCCGCCGGGCAAGGCGGTGAGCCCGACGACCAGGCCGACCTCCAAGCCCACCTCCAAACGTGCGTCCAAACCCGCGCCCGCGAAGGCCCCCAAGCCCGCGCCCGCGCCCGCCTCCGAACCCAGGCCCGCGCGGGCCGGGAGCAGCGAGCCGGCGGCGGAGTCACCGCCCCCCGAGGACTCCCCGGTCACGGACGACGGGCTGCCCCGGCTCGACCGCGTCCCCGTACCGCGGGACCGGCCGGGCCCGGTGCCCCGGCGCCGGGAGTGGGAACGGCACCACTACTCCGGGGTGTGGGACAAGCCGACCGAACGGGAGTTCCCCATCGAGCGGCCCGAACCCGAGGCCGTGACGATCGCCCTGGTCGAGGCCTCCGCCGAGCACGGGCACGTCACCATCACCCCGATGACGCGCACCCCGACCCGGGTGGAGACCCATGCGAACCTGCTGTTCCACTACTCCGCGACCGAGCGCGGCACCGCGCGCACGGTGGTGTCGCGGGACGTCACCCACCTCAAGGTCGAGAGCAGCGGCGACTGCGAGTGGTCCGTCCGGCTGTTCGGGCCCTCCGAGATCGACGAGTTGCTCCGCGAGCGCGACGGCTCCGGCGACGCCGTCCTCATGGTCCGCCCGGACGCCCCCGCCGAGCTCGTCGTCCACGTCAACTCCTCCTCCTGGCAGGTGAGGTTCGTCTGCGGCTGCTGGCGGGCGGACCGGTACGGCACCTGCAAGTGCCCACTTCCTCCGGGCTGGACCAGCAGGGGTTCGACGTTCGCGAGTGCGAGCGGCGAGGCCATGCGGACCGTCGCGGTGCCCCGTCCCGGCCTGCTGGTCCTGAGGACGTCGGAGCCGACCGACCCGTGGCGCCTGCACCTGCGCCCCCGCGGCCCGGAGCAGGAGGACGAGTGACACCGCACCCGTACCGCGGCGGCCCACGGCGTACCCGCGCGGAGCGCCCGGCGGGAGGCGGGGCCCGAGGTCGGAGTCGCCCGGAGCGCGGGTGCGGTCCGGATCGGGTGCCGGCCCGAGCGGCGTCATCCACCTGGCCTTCGCCCGGCCCCGACCCGGTGGCGGGTGGCGTTCGAGGCGGGTAGGTCGACGGCGGGGCGGTCGACGGCGGGGCAGGCGGTCCGGTGGTCCCGCGCCCGGGACACGCTCCGTGCGCGTCCTTTCACGCCCTGCCCGGCCGGAGCCTCGGTTCCTAGGGTGGGAGCGCATGGCCGTGACGGTCCGTCGCGGCCCGCGCCGACGAAGGGGAACCGCCCGTGCAACGCCGAACCGTCGCCGCCGCCCTCACCGCCGTGCTCGCCCTGGGCACGGCCGGTCTCATCGCGCCCCAGGGCGCAGCCGCCGCCGTCCCCGGAGGCTGCGCCTACACCTCGTCGAGCCACCGCCCGGTGCTCAGCCAGGGCTCGACCGGCGCCGCCGTCAAGCAGGCGCAGTGCCTGACCAACGTCTGGGGCGGCGTCCCGAAGCTGGCGGTGGACGGCGTCTTCGGCCCCGCGACCCGCACCAAGATCAAGTGGATCCAGGGCTGTCACGGCCTCGCCAAGGACGGGATCGTCGGCCCGGCCACCTGGAACGCCCTCTACAACCCCGTGCCCGACTGCTACGACCCCTACCCCGGCTGATCCCGCACACCGGGTCGCGGGCCCGGTGCACCGGGCCCGTCACGTGTGCCGGGTCGGTGCACCGGGCCCGTGTCGTTCACCGGGCCGCCGCGTCCATCGTGTCCGCCGTGTCCGCCGAAGGGCGGGCGGCCGTCAGACGTCGCCGCCCGGCTCGGCGAGGTGGGCGTCCATGGTGGCGTTCAGGTCCGCCACGAAGGACTCGAACCGGTCCAGGAGGTCCGGCGGGTACCGGTCCATGGCGGCGCCCATCCGGTGGGCGAGCGGGCCGAAGAACTCGTCGGCCCGGTCCTGGATGTGGTCGCCGCCGCGCAGGGTCACGACGCGCCGGTCGGTGTGTTCCCGGGTGCGGGTGATGTGGCCGGCCGCTTCGAGGCGGTTCAGCAGCGCGGTGGTGGCGCCCGTGGACAGCGAGATGCGCTCGCTCAGGCGGGCCGGCGAGAGCGGGACGCCCCGCTCCTCGGCCGCGGCGATCTCCAGGACCGCGGTCGCGTCGGTGGAGTGCAGGCCCAGCCAGGCGGCGAAGCGCCGGCTCAGCTCCGCGTAGTGGCCGCCGTAGATCCGCAGGCCCTCCATCAGTCGCTCGTGCTGCGCCGCCTTCTCCTCGCGTGCCGGTTCCGCCATCGGCCAGCCACCCTTCCTCTCCCGTCGCACGGTCCGCGTCGGCGGTCGCTTTGACAACCTACCGCCATCACTTTACCTTCATCATGGAATTACTTCACCATGGAGGTATCGCGATGCTCGACCCGTCCCCCACCACCCGCGAGGGAACCGGGCCCTACCGGTGGCGGTGGCTGATCCTCGTGGTCATGCTCGTCGCGGAGATCATGGATCTCCTGGACGCCTCGATCGTCAACGTCGCGGGGCCCGCCCTGGAGGAGTCCCTCGGTGCGACCCCCGTCGGCCTGCAGTGGGTGATCGGCGGCTACGCCCTGACCCTGGGAGCCGGGCTGGTCCTCGGCGGCCGGCTCGGCGACCGCTACGGACGCCGCCGGATGTTCCTGCTCGGCCTGGCCGCCTTCACCGCCACCTCGCTGCTCTGCGCACTCGCACCGAACATCGGCTCACTGATCGCCTTCCGCCTGCTCCAGGGCACCGCCGGAGCGCTGCTCCTCCCCCAGGGCCTGGGCCTGCTGCGGGAGAACTTCTCCGGCGCGGAGCTCACCAAGGTCTTCGGGATCTTCGGCCCCGTCCTCGGCCTGGGCGGCATCATCGGCCCCGTCCTGGGCGGCGGGCTCATCGAGAGCGACCTCTTCGGACTGGGCTGGCGGTCGGTCTTCCTCGTCAACCTGCCGATCGGCATCGCCGCCCTGGTCGTCGCGGCCCGGTTCATCCCGACGAAGCCCGGCGACCGGACCCTCCGGGTCGACCTGGTCGGCGCCGGGCTGATCGTCGCGTCCTGCGCCCTGCTGGTCCTGCCGCTCAACCAGGGGCAGGAGGACGGCTGGCCGCTCTGGACCTGGCTGTCGATGGCCGGGTCCGCCCTGGGCTTCGCGCTGTTCGCCCTCCACCAGCGCCGGACGGCCGCCGCCGGCCGCGAGCCGCTGGTGACCCCCGGCCTCCTGCGCAAGCCCGCCTTCACCGTCGGGCTCGGCGGCATCGCCCTGTTCTTCGCCGGGCTCGTCGGCACCCAGCTCGTCCTGACCCTCTACCTCCAGATCGGCCGGCACTTCACCGCCGGGGAGGCCGGTGTCGGCAACCTGCCGCTCGCCCTCGGCACCGCGATCGGCGGCGCGGTCAGCGGAGCGTTCCTCGCCGACAGGATCGGGCGCAAGGTGCTCCAGATCGGCCCGCTCGTCCAGCTCCTCGGCGCGGTCCTGCTCTGGTTCGAGCTCGACGGCCGGGGCACCGACTCCTTCTCCGTCCTGGACATCGCCCCGGGCGTGGTCGTGGCCGGCATCGGATCGGGCATGGTGATCGCCGCCCTGTTCAGCTTCCTCCTCGCCGCCGTCGACGACCACGAGATCGGCTCCGCCTCCGGTGTCCTCTCCGCGGTGCAGTCCGTGGGAGGCTCCGTCGGCGTCGCGGTCTTCGGCTCGGTCTTCTTCGACCGCGCCGGGGAGGGTGACTTCACCGGCGGCTTCCGGAACGCCCTCGTCGTCCAGATGTGCCTGCTGGCCGCGTTCCTCGCCATCACCTTCCTGCTGCCCGCGAAGGGCCGCCCCGAGGACGAGCAGCACGCCGCGCCCGCCTCCCCCGCTCCCGTCGCCGCCGACGTCTGACCGGAGGTCCGGCCCGCCCGGTCCCCCCTGGCCGGAGCGCCGTCGGCGACCACGGTCGCCGACGGCGCCCAGGACCGCGCCGGCGACCGTCCCGGCGAGAGCGCAGAGGAAGGCCAGGCGGGAGGCCCGGGACCAGGTGGCGATCGCCCCGTCGGCCCAGCGCAGGTAGGGCGTCAGCGCGACGACGCCCACCGCCGAGCCGAGGACCAGCATGGCGAGCAGGGTGCGCCGGGGCGGCTGCGGCCCGCGCCACAGCGCGGCCAGCATCGGGAGGAGGAGCAGCGTCAGCACGGCGGCCAACGCCACCCCGGGGACGGCCCACAGGAAACGTCCACCGCAGAGCCAGGCCGCGAGCCAGAGCCAGCACAGGCAGACGACCTGACGGATCGCCAGCCCGAGCGCCGGGTGGGCGCGACGGCCGCGCGCGGTACCGCTCAGCAGCCGGGCGGCGAGGGCCGCGAGGGCCGCCGCGCATCCGGCGGTCACCGCGACCGGGATGCCCAGGGCCCAGGAGCGCGGTCCTTCGACGTGGACGACGGGCGGGCGGACCGGGTACGCCAGGGACTCCCACCTGTTGTCCTGGTCGCCCCGGATCAGCGCCTGCCCGGGGTAGTTGGCGAGCACCGCCCAGCCACCGTGCACGGTGACGACCACGATCTGGGCGGGATAGTCGGCCCTGGCCGTCGGCCGCACCGGCGGCTGTGCGCCGGTCGGGTCGACGTCGACGGTCTGTTCCGGCATCGGCGGGTCCGCGGTGGGCGGATCCGGCACCGGCACCTCCGGCATCAGCGACTCCGACGACTCCGACGGGAGCGGCCCCCGCGGCGTCGCGGCCGCGGGCAGCCCGGGCAGGGCCTGAACCAGGACGGACGGCCGCGGAGGTGGGAGACTCCTCCGCACCGACGGGCCGGGGTCGTTGGCGAGCCCCCAGTGGCGACCCCCATCGGTGCTGACCTCGATCGGCGAGGTGGAGTCGAGCAGCCGGAAGCAGTGCAGGGGGTCGCCGGGCAGGCAGGAGCCGGTGTCCGGGCGCCGGGCCCGATCGCCGGGCCGGGCGGTGGGCTCCCCCTTCAGCAGGGTCCAGGTGGAGCCGCCGTCGCCGGTCGTCCAGAGGTCGCTCCCGACCTCCAGCACCGGCCGGCCCCGATCGTCCCAGAGGAACGGGGTCCGGTCCTGCGTCGGCGAGGTGGCCACCATCGCAGCCACGGCCAGCGGCACACCCACCACCGCCGACCACGGCCGGCGGCGCCGGGGCGCACGCGCCCGGGTCCACAGCCACCAGCTCAGCCCGAGCAGCGGCAGCGCGGCCAGGTCGGCCGGGTCCCCCTCGATCCGGCTCGGCAGCCCGCTCCACGACCAGATGCCGGAGGCGATCTCACCGCCCGGTGGGCCGGACTTGGCGAAGCCGAAGCTCACCGCCGTGACCAGCAGGCCGATCACCGCGGGCCGGTCGCCGCACAGGCGCAGCGGTGCGCGCACCGGCAGCAGGGCCGCGAGCGGGGTCAGCACCAGGGTCACGAGCAGGGCCGTGACCGGGGGCGCGGCGAGCATCCAGGCGAGGTCGCTGGCCTTGCCGGTGAGCAGGGTGTCCGGCCAGATCCGTTTGCCCACATGGTCGTTGACGACCAGCACCAGAACGGCGCCCAGTGTCCCCGGATGCCCCGCCCAGCGCGCGACGGCGCGCACGGCGTCCCGCTCCCCCGATGTCCCCATGCGCCCGAGTGTTCCGCGCCCGGGACACGACAACGCCACGCCGACATCGCGATTCGGACGCGGCCGAACCTTCCGGGGCCTGGATTCCGGAGCCGGGGCCGGGGGGTGGGACGCGGTGACGTCGGCAGGCCACGTGCGCACCGTTCGCGGCCGGTTTTGGCGGGTCGCCGGGGCGGTCGCCGGGGCTACCGTGGCGGGATGCGGGCGCGACCGGGAAGGACGGCCTGCGCCGCACAGCCGTTGGGAGGACGGATGTCTTCGCCTCGCGGGGCGGGCCGGCCAGGCCGTACCGCCCGTCTCCTGCTCAGCACCCTGGTCGCGGCCGCCACGGCCGTGATCGCCCTGCCCGCGACCTCGGCGCACGCCGCCGGCCGGGTCGTCTACCTCACCTTCGACGACGGACCGGGTCCGTACACACCGCAGGTCCTCTCCGTCCTGGCCCAGTACGGAGCGCGCGCGACCTTCTTCGAGATCGGCCAGAACGTCGCCCGCTACCCGGAGTTGACGCGGCGGGTGGCGTCGCAGGGGCACAGCGTCCAGAACCACAGCTGGTCGCACCCCGATCTCAGGTCGCTCTCCAAGTCCGCGTTCCGGGACCAGGTGACCGCCACCGACGCCCGGATCCGCGCGCAGACCGGCTCGACGCCGGGCTGCCTGCGCCCGCCCTACGGCGGGGTGAACGCGACCGTCCGGTCCAGGGCGGCCGGGCTGGGCAAGACGGTGAGCCTGTGGAGCGTCGACCCGCAGGACTGGGCACTGCCGGGCCGGGCGGCGATCGAGCGGCGGGTGCTCGCCGGGGTCGGCCCGGGATCGGTCGTGCTGCTGCACGACGGTGGCGGCAACCGCGCCCAGACCGTCGCGGCGCTGCCCGGCATCCTGCGCACCCTGAAGGCACGGGGTTACAGCTTCGGCCTCCTGAACTGCCGCTGACCCCCCGCCGGACGGCGGCCGGGCCGCCGGTGCGGCCGGGCAGGGCCGCCGCCCGTCCTGCCCGGCCGCACCGGGCCACCGCGCGTGGCGGTGGCCCGGTCCCGGTGACCGGCGGTCCGTTCCGGCGCACCGGCCGCCGGGTCCCGGCGGTGTCTGCGGCCCCGACGGCCTCAGCGGTGCCGGCGGCGTCAGCGCACCGGCTGCGGGGCGCGCTGCGCCCGGACGGCCCGGGTCTCCGACGCCGAGGCCGCGCCCAGGCCCGCCCCCCGGGTCTCCTCGGCCCACAGCACGCAGACCAGCAGGCCGACCGCGGTGACGCCGGCCGCGATCAGCATGGTCGGCCCGGTGCCGAGTCCGGTCAGCGACAGCGGCAGCAGGTAGGTGCCGACGGCCGCGCCGATCCGGCTCACGGAGGTCGCGACGCCGACGGCGGTCGCCCGGATCTCGGTCGGGAAGAGTTCGTTGGGGTAGGTCCAGTCGAGCACGTTGGGCCCGCCGCACAGGAAGGCGTACGCACACAGGGCGACGACCGCGACGACGGCCGGGGCGGCCGGCCACAGGCCCAGCAGGGCCAGCGGGACGATCATCAGGGCGAACGACCAGATGATCACCGGACGGCGGCCCCAGGTGTCGATCAGGCGCAGCGCCGGGTAGCAACCCAGCAGGAACACCAGGCTCACCAGGCCGGTGCCGAGCGTCTCCAGCACCGTCCCGCCCGGCATGCCGAACGCCGCGAGGATCTGCGGCCCGAAGGTGAGCATGGCGAAGAGCGGCGCGACCTGGCAGAGGAAGAACAGCCCGCAGAACAGGGCCCGGCGCCGGTACGGCGGGGTCATCAGCAGGCGCAGTCCGGTGGCACGGCCGGGCTCGGCCGGCTCGGGCATCAGCTCGCGCCCGTCCACCCGGACGCCGAGGTGCTTCTCGACGACACGGACCGCCTCGCCGACCCGCCCGTTGGCGGCGAGCCAGCGCGGGGACTCCGGCGAGCCCCGGCGGATCACCAGGAACACCACGCACAGCACGGCCGAGCTGGCCAGCATCCACCGCCAGCTGCCCGGCCCCCCGATCCGCAGGAACAGGTAGCCCGTCAGGTAGGCGAGCACCGAGCCGGCGTACCAGGCGACGATCTGCTGGCCGAGCAGCCGTCCGCGCTGCTTGGCGGGCAGCCACTCGGCCAGCAGCGAGGTCGCGATCGGGTAGTCGGCGGCCACCGCCATGCCGAGCACGAAGCGCAGCAGGGTGATCGCCCAGACGGCGTCGACCCAGAAGGACAGGACCGAGCAGGCGATCATCACGAGCAGGTCGGCGGTGTACATCACCTCCCGGCCGATCCGGTCGGTCAGCACGCCGAAGAGCGCGCCGCCGACGAACATGCCGATCAGGGCCGCGGCTCCGATCAGGCTGACGTCGGTGGCGGAGAGCCCGAGCTCGGGGCGCATGCCGATGAGGGCGACGCCGACGATGCTCAGGATGTACCCGTCGAGCAGGGGTCCGCCGGAGCAGGCGAGGGCGAGCCTGCGGTGGAAGGCGGTATACGGGGCGTTGTCGATGGTGCGTGACATGGAAGTCGGGTCCTCCGGAGCGGACGGCGGTGCTCCCGCACCCCGTACGCCGGCGTAGACGACGGATAGGCGGGCCGCCCCCCGGGGGGAACGGCCCGCTCGCCCGGAAACCGACCGGGCGACCGTCCACAGTTGCCCGCCTTTCCGACCCGGCCGCGGGGGCGAAGGTCAGCACGGGAGAGGACGGAGGTCCCGAATCGGACGGGCCCTCGGCCCCTGCCGGAACGGCGCCCGCCCAGTCGTGACGGGCCGTCCGGGGGTGTCCGCAGCCCTCCGGGCCGCGCCGTGTGACCCTCGACACCCCGTCGGCTCCCCCGGCCGGGCGGTCCGGCGGCCCCGAGAGCGGCGGTTTACTCCCGGCGGGACGGGTCAGACGGATCCCATGAGCGACCGACCCCGCCGTCCCGGCGTCTTCGACCACCACGGGAGCTGGCAGACCCGCGCGGCCTGCCGGCACGCCGACAGCCGACTCTTCTTCCACCCCAACGGCGAACGCGGTCAGGCCCACGAGGACCGCGACCGGGAGGCCAAACGCGTCTGCGCCCACTGCCCCGTCAGCCGGGCCTGCCTGGAGTACGCCCTGCTGGCCGAGGAGGTCTACGGCATCTGGGGCGGGCTGACCGAGGCCGAACGCGCCGAACTCGTCCGGCCCTCCCGCCGCAGGACCGCCCGCCGAACGGCCACCCACGACAGGGCCTCCTCGCGCGGTTCCCACGACGCGGCGTAGCGGACGCCGCTTCCGCGGGCAGGCACCGCGGCGCGCGCCGTCGGCGTCCCGTGCGACGCCGGGCACACCGGGCACCGCCGCCGCGTCGGGGGAGCCTCCCCGCGCACCCCCTCCCTCTTCACAAAATCATCACGCGACCGGGGGACATCACCCCGCCGGTCCCGGGTAGAGCCGTCCTCGTCATCGCGGAACCGATGAAAGGACCGACATGGCTGCGCCCAGTGATGCTCTCCTCGCCCCCGCCCCGGCGGCCGTCCCCGGCCGGGCCGGACGAAGGGGTGCCTCCCCCGTCACCGCCCTGCCCGCGCCGACGGCCGTCCGGCCGCTCCAGGACGAACGGCCGGCGCCGTACGTGCTGCCCGAGGTACCGGACCCGTCCGAGGTCGCCCCCGCCGACGCCCGCGAGCTGACCCGGGACCTGCTCCTGCGGCTCCGGGACCTGGAGGAGGGCACGCCCGAGTACTCGTACGTCCGGGGCACGCTGATCGAGCTCAACACCTCGCTCGTGCGGTACGCCATGCGCCGCTTCGCCTCCGGCCGCGAGCCGCAGGAGGATCTCCTCCAGGTCGGCACCATCGGTCTGATCAAGGCGATCGACCGTTTCGACCACAGCCACGGCGTGGAGTTCACCACCTTCGCGATGCCCACCATCCTCGGTGAGATCCGCCGGCACTTCCGCGACACCACCTGGGCGGTGCACGTCCCGCGCAGGCTCCAGGAGCTGCGGCTGGCGCTGGCCAAGGCCCAGGAACGGCTCGCCCAGGGCCTCGACCGCGCGCCGACGGTGGCGGAGCTCGCGGAGGACCTCGGCCTCACGCAGGAAGAGATCATCGAGGGGCTCACCGCAGCCAACGGTCACTCCGCCGGGTCGCTGGACTCCTCGGCCGACCCCGACGCCGCGGACTCCCCGCTGCGGCGACTCGGCGGCGTGGACGGCCGGCTGGAACTGGTCGAGAGCCTGGTCGCGCTGAAGCCGCTGATCGCCGAACTGCCCGAACGCGACCGGCTGATCCTCTCGATGCGCTTCACCGAGGAACTCACCCAGTCCCAGATCGGCGCCCGCCTCGGCGTCTCCCAGATGCACGTCTCCCGCCTGCTCAGCCGAATCCTGAAGCGGCTCCGGGACGGCCTGGACGAGTCCTGAGACGGCCCGAGTCCCCGCCCGTCGCCGAGGCCGGGACCGCGCATCCCCCTGCGCCCCTGGCTGTACGGCCTCTCATCGGCGTAAGGTCACCGAGAGCATCCGGAGAGAAGGGCACGTACCATGCCAGCCCAGGACGACCAGTATCCGGTGGCCGCCCCGGCGGCCACCGTGCCCACCGCACCGGGCGTAGAGGTTCGCCTCGCCGGCACGGAGTCGGCCGTCTGCGCACTGAGCGGCGACCTCGACATCGACAGCCTCGCCCCGGCCGAGCAGGCCCTCACCGAGCTGGTGGCCCAGCGCCCCCGGCGGATGGTCGTGGACCTGCGCGAGGTCGGCTTCTGCGACTCCTCGGGGCTCAACCTGCTGCTGAGGGCGCGGCTCGCCGCCGGCAACGCGGACGTCGAGTTCCGGCTCGCCGCGCCGTCCCCGCAGGTCGCCCGGCTCCTGGAGATCACCGGAGCCGAAGCGGTCTTCTCCATCCACGAGACCGTGCCCGCCGCGCTTGCCTCGTGAGGCGCGGCCGGGCACCCTCCGTGCCCGCCGGGCCCCAGTGGCCCGGCATCCACCCCCAGGCGCAGGAATGACTCCGATGCCCCGGGGCAACCGATCAGACGACCTCTCATCACCCGTGCGAGGAAGGGGTGAGCGACCCATGGCGACGAGCCGCGGCGCGCTCGACGGCAGCCGGTCCGGGAGCGGCCGCCCGGCGAGCGGGCAGCGCCGGCGGCTTCGGCTGGCCGGGCTTCCCAAACCGGTCGCCCGCTCCCGGGCGTTCACCGGCGAAGCACTGGCCGACTGGTCCTGGCTACGGCCCGAGGACGGCGTGGACCCCGACGTGGTCGACGACGTCGTCCTGCTCGTCGCCGAGCTGGTGGCCAACGCGATGATGCACGGCGGGGGCCCGCTGGAGCTGGTGCTCGACGCCACCGAGGCGCGTCTGCGGATCGAGGTCAGCGACGGGTCCTCGACCCTGCCGGAGCTCCGGCTGCCGCACCGGCCCGGCGTGCCCGGCGGGCACGGCCTGTTCATCGTCCAGCGGGCGGCCGACCGCTGGGGCGCCGCGCTGCACGAGAGCGGCAAGGCGGTCTGGGCCGAGATCGACAGCCACCGGCTGGTGCCCGTACAGGGCTGACCGGCCGCCGGGGCGCCACCCGGACCGGGCGTGCCGCGGTCCGCGTCCGGGGCCGGACGCGGACCACGGCACGGCTGGGGTCAGCTCCAGGGGTTGGCGGGCTGGTCGTTGATCGCGGTCCAGAAACGGGTGTTGTTCGGGATGTCACCGTAGGCCCAGAAGGTCCAGCCACCGGTCTGTGCGAGGTCCGGACCGTAGTGGCCGTCGTGGAACTCGGCCTCGCGCCACCCGGCACCGAACGTGGCCTGGCAGACACTGTCGGCCGCGCCGCGGCTGTTGAGGCGGCTGCCCTTCACCGGGCGGCTGAGCGCCACGGTGCCCTGGGCCCAGCCGTCGTAGAAGCCGATGCTGATGCCGGCCGGGGCCGGGCTGCCGTCCACGTTGAGGCAGAGCACGGGCAGCGAGACCGACGGCGCGGTGTCGCCGTAGTAGGCGTTGCTCGACGTGCCGCCGGGGCCCCCGACGTGGACGGTGTCGTCCGGCCCGTACCCGAGGACCTCCCAGGTCATCCCGTAGTGCGTGGCCGGCCCCGGGGCGGCGTTGGCCGGAACGGCGGTCAGCGGGACCACGACGGCCGCGGTGAGGGCCACCGCGGCAGCGGCGAGGCGCTTGGTGAAGGTCATGGCTGTGTCTCCAGAGATCGCAGGCAAGTAGTGGGAACGCCCCCGGCCTTTCATCGGCCCGGTGCGGGTTCGACCCTCTCAATCGACGGCACCGATCTGGCATGATCTGGTCATCAGACCGTCACCAAACGCGACGGCCTGACAGCGGTGTGCAGCGCCCTGGGGAGGGGAACGCATGGAGTTCGCGATTCTGGGACCGCTGGAGGTGCGGACCGGCACGGCCGGCAGGGTCCGGCTGGGGGGCGACCGGCAGGAGCGGCTGCTCGCGGCCCTGCTGCTGAACGCCGACGGCTCCGTCCCGGTGGCGCGGCTGGTCGACGCCGTCTGGGACGACCGGCCGCCGGCCACCGCCGACCGCCAGGTCCGCAACCTCGCCGGGATGCTCCGCCGGCTCTTCGACCGGGCCGACCCCGGTGGCCCGGCCGTGCTGCTCACCGACGGCCACGGGTACCGGATCTCACTGGACGGCCACCGGCTGGACGCCCGGACCTTCGCCGACCGGATCGCCCGGGCTCGCGCCACCGCCGCAGACGGCGAACCGGCCGCCGCGGCGACGGGCCTGCGGGAGGCGCTCGCCCTGTGGCGCGGCCCCGTCCTGGACGGGCTCCCCGGACAACTGCTGGCGGCGGGCTCCGTCGCGCTGGACGAGCTGCGGCTGACCGCCTGGGAGGACTGTCTCGACCTGGAGGCCGCCCTGGGCCGGCACCGGGCCACAGTGCCGGAACTCACCGCGCTGGTGGCCGACCACCCGCTCCGGGAACGGTTCGTCGGGCAGTTGATGCGGGCCCTGCACCGCTCCGGCCGCACTGCCGACGCCCTCGCGGTCCACCGGCGGTTCGCCGGACGGCTCGCGGAGGAGCTGGGACTCGATCCGAGCAGCGAACTCCAGCTGCTTCATCTGGAGTTGCTCACCACCGGACCGGGCCGTCCGGACGGGCCGCGCCCGGACGGCGGCGGGGCCCGAGGGATCCGCGGCGAGCGGACGGACGACGGGGCGGGCGCCAGAACGACGGGCGCCAGAACGACCGGTGGCAGAACGACCGGTGGCAGCGGGACGGGTGGCAGCCGGACGAGCGGGCACCGGCCCGCCGAGCGCGGGACGGGCGGGCGCGAGCGCCACCCGGAAGCGACCGGGCAGGAGGCACCCGGCCGGTCAACGGCCCGGCAGGAGCGGACGGAGCCGGAGCGTGCGGGGCGGGGCGGGGCGGGACGCGGCAGCGCCACGGCGGTGGGCACCGGCCGGGACGGCCCCGGACACGCCGGGCCGGAGAGACCGGCCGGGTCCGTGCCGCGGCCGGCCCAACTGCCACCGCCGTCGGCCACGTTCACGGGCCGTGAGGCGGAGCTGGCGACGCTGGACGGGATCGCGGGGCTCGACCGCCCCCCGGCCCCGGACGAGCCCGCCGGGCAGGCGGGCACCGCACGCCGGGCGAACGCCGGGCCGGGCCCGGCCCGCAGGGCGAGGGCGGCCCCGATCTGTGCGGTCTCCGGCAGCGCCGGCGTCGGCAAGAGCACCCTCGTCGTCCACTGGGCCCACCGGATGCGCGACCAGTTCCCCGACGGCCAGCTCTACGCCGACCTGCACGGCTTCTCCCCGGGCCCGCCGCTCTCACCCCACGCCGTCCTGGCCCGCTTCCTGCGCGCCCTCGGCACCTCCGGCGAGCACGTCCCCACCGCCCCCGAGGAGGCCGCCGCCCTCTACCGCACCCTCCTCGCCGACCAGCGGATCCTCGTCGTCCTCGACAACGCCCACAGCGCCGAACAGGTCCGCCCCCTGCTCCCCGGCGCCCCCCAGTGCCTGACCCTGGTCACCAGCCGCACCCGCCTCGCCGGCCTCACCGCCCGCGACGGCGCCCGGCCCCTCGCCCTCGGCCTGATGCCCGCCCCCGACGCCCTCGCCCTCCTGCACCGCGTCATCGGCGACGACCGCACCCGCACCGAACCCGCGGCCGCGACCGAACTCGCCACCGCCTGCGGCCACCTCCCCCTCGCCCTCGCGATCACCGCCGCCCGCCTCGCCGAACGCCCCCACCGCACCCTCACCGACCACGTCACGGAACTGCGCGACACCGAGAACCGCCTCACCGCGCTCCAGATCGACGGCGACACCACCTCCGCCGTCCGCACCGCGCTCGGCCTCTCGTACCACGCCCTGCCCACCCCCGCCCGCACCCTCTTCCGGCACCTCGCCCTCGCCCCCACCCCCACCTTCAGCACCGCCGCGGCCGCCGCGCTGCACGGACACCCCATCCACGCCGTCCGCCCGCTCCTCGACCAGCTCGCCACCGCCCACCTCCTCACCCACGAGAACCCCGACCACTACCGCATGCACGACCTGCTCCGCCTCTACGCCACCGAACGCGCCACCGCCGAAACCGGCCCCGCCGCCCGCACCGCCGCCCGCGAACGCCTCTGTACCTGGTACCTCCACCACGCCGACGCCGCCGCCCGCCTCCTCACCCCGCACCGCCGCCGGCTCCCCCTCACCACCCCCGGCGCCTGGTACGAGTCCCCGGCCTTCACCACCGCCACCCAGGCCCGGCAGTGGTGCGAGAGCGAACACACCCACCTGCTCGACACCGTCCGCACCGCCGCCCGGCACGGCCTCGACGACGTGGCCTGGCGGCTACCGGCCGCCCTGTGGGGCTACTACTTCCTCAGCCCCCACCTCGACGACTGGGAGGAAGCGGCCCGCCTCGCCGTCGCCGCCGCCCACCGCGCCGGTGACCCCCACGGCGAGGGCCGCACCAGGAACGACCTCGCCACCGCCCTCACCGCGCTCGGCCGCCACGACGACTCCCTCACCGAGCTCCGCCGGGCCCGCGCCCTCCTCGCCTCCGTCGGCGACCGGGTCGGTGAAGCCCTCGTCATCGGCAACCTCGGCGACCACAGCCTCCACACCGGCGCCTACGGGCAGGCCCGCGTGTACCTCCAGGGAGCGCTCGCCCTGCTGCGGGCGCAGCCGGCGGACCGCCGGGACGACTGGGCGATCGGGGCCTGCGAGACCAACGTCGGCGTGAGCGCGATGCGGGCCGGCCGCACCGGGGAGGCGGACGAGTACCTGCACCGGGCGCTCGACCGCCACCGCTCGACCGGGAACCCCGTCCTGGAGAGCATCACCCTGTTCCACCTGGGCGACCACCACCGCCGTCTGGACCGGCCCGAACAGGCCGCCGAGCGTCTCCACCAGGCGCTGGCCGTGATCGACGGCAGCACCGGAAACCCGCGGCTGCGCGCCGAGGTGCTGGCGGCACTGGCCGATCTGGGGGAACGGGCGGGCCGCGGCGAGCGGGCCGACCACGGCACGTCGGCCGGCCTGCGGCGCACGGGCTGACCGTCCGGGCCGCGCCGTCCGCCGCACCGAGCACGCGGCCCGGCCGGCCCGGGGCCGGTTGTCGCCCGGGCGGGTGGTCGGGACACCGGCACGGCAGGGCGGGGGCGGTGCGGGGGGCCGGGCGTGCTCGGATGGCGGAGAGTCCGGCCGGGGCCGGCACGGTGGGCCGTCGCCCCCAGGGGCTGCGGGCGTGCCGGCGGTCGAGGGGCTCCGGCGGGCCCGGGCGACCGGCCGAGGGCGAGGAGGGGACGATGCGGCGCACCGCGATGGCGGCCGTGGTGTCGGCGGCGGTGCTGGCGATCGCGGCGGTCGGACCGGCCGGGCCGCCGGTCGACGACGGGGCGGGTGCGGCGGCCGGGCAGCGGGCGCCGTCGTGGTCCGGGGACTTCGGCGGGCGCGGCGGGTTCGACGACTTCGACGACCTGGGCGGCCTCGGCGACTTCGCCGGAACCGCCGGAACCGCGGGGGCCGACGCCCTCGGCGGCTTCGGCCGGCCCGGTGGACCGGCCGGGACCGGTGGCGGACGCCTGCGGGTGCTCGCCGGGGTCCTGCGGCAGGACCGGCCCGGCAGCGGCTGGTACCTGGTCGGCGGGGCGCACCTGGCGCTCGGCCTCCAGGTCGTCTCCGCCGACCACGAGCAGATCGTGCTGCGCTTCCCACCCGCCCGCCGGGTGGTGTCCGTGCTCTGCGGGCCCGACGAGACGTACGCGCCGCAGGGATTCACCTGCGGCGCGTCCGTCTCGCTCGACCGGGTCACCGTCCGCCTCGGCCGCAACGGGCGGCCCGCCGACCCGGCCGTCACCAGTGCCGGCGAGTACGCCAACTTCTGGTTGCTCGGACTCGTCGAGCGGCGCTGACGGCCGGGGCGGTACCCAGGAGCCGGGGCGGTCCCGGCGGCCGGGTCAGCGCTCGGCCGGTGCCGTCCAGGACGGCTCCGCGGCCGGTGCCCAGGCCCGGTCGTCGCCCGGTCCCTGCTCCGTCGACTCCCACGAGCGCTCCGCGTCGGGGCGCGGACGGCCCCGTCGGCCGCCGGGGCGCACCGGCCACCAGAGTCCGCGGCCGAGCAGGACCGCCAGCGCGGGCACCAGGACGACGGAGAGCAGGAACGCGGAGAGCAGGATGCCGAGCGCCGTCGCGAAGCCGACCTGCTGGGTGGACGGCTGCGGGGTGACCGCCAGGCCGGCGAACGACCCGGCCAGTACCAGGCCCGCCGTCGCGATGGCCGGCGTGGTGTGCCGGACGGCCCTGGCGACCGCGGCCCGGGCGGGCCCGGGGCGCTCCATCTCCTCCCGGATCCGGTCGCTGATCAGGATGTTGTAGTCGGTGCCCAGCGCGACGACGAAGAGGAACAGCACCAGCGGGAGGGTGAAGTTGACGCCCGGCTTGTCCAGCGCGTGCTGGAACACCAGCGCGGACGCACCGAGGGTGGCCGCGAAGCCGAGGCCGACGGAGAGCAGCAGGACGACCGGCGCGAGCAGGCTGCGCAGCAGGACGAGCAGGATCAGCCCGATCAGACCGGCGGCGACCGGGAAGACCAGCCGGAGGTCGTGGTCGACGGCGGTCGAGACGTCGGCGAAGACCGCCGGGGTGCCGCCGACGTGCGCCGCCAGCCCGTTCGGGGTGTTCGCCGCGACCGCCGCGCGGACCGGTCCGGAGACGAGGTCGCGCGCCGCGCCGGACTGCGGGTCGGCGGTCAGGAAGAGGTCGATCCGGACGGCCCGGCGGCTCTCGCTCAGTACCGGCGTGCCCGCCTGGCCGACGCCCTCGACCCGGGCGAGCGCCTTGGCCAGGCCGTCGACCGCGCCGGCGGTGAGCGGGCCGCCGTCCCGCGCCTCGACGAGGACGGTGGTCGGGTCGGACACCCCGGCGGGCAGGGCGCGGGAGATCTCGGCGGCGGTGGTCTGGGCGGCGGTCCGCGGGCCGCCGCCGAAGCCGTAGTCCATCCGGATCCCGATCAGACCGGCGGCCAGCGCACCCATCAGGGCGACCGAGCCGACGACCATGGTCAGCGGGCGGCGGGCCACGAGGTCCCCGAACCGGGCGGACGCGCCCGCGGCGGGTTCACGGCGCAGGGAGCGCGAAGGCCAGAACAGGGCCCGTCCGGTGGCCGCCAGCACGGCCGGCATCAGGGTGAGGCCGGCCAGCAGCATGACCAGGACCGAGACGGCGACGGCCGGGCCGAGCACCCGGAACTGCCCGAAGCTCGCGATCCCGAGGGTGGCGAAGGCAGCGACGATGGTCAGCGCGGCCGACGTGATCGCGGTGCCGACCCGGGCGCCGACCTCGGCCGCGACGGCGCGGTGGTGGCGGTCCGGGCGGGCTCGCAACTCCTCGCGGAAGCGGAACATCAGGAAGAGGAAGTAGTCGATCCCGATCCCGAGCAGCACCACCGCGATCAGGCTCGGCACGGAGGGGTCGAGCTTGATGTCGGCCAGCAGCGCGGTGCCGACGACCGCGCCGCTCGCCACCCCGCCGATCAGGGCCACCGAGACCAGCGGCACGAGGGCCGCCATGACGCTGCGGAACACCAGCACGTTGAGCAGCATGATCAGCACGACCGAGCCGATCGAGGCGATCTTGCCGAGCGTCTCGCTGTCGTCGGCGGAGTCGATCTGCTCGGCCAGGGCGCCGGTGAAGCCGGTCCGCAGGCCGGCGTCGGCGAACTGGGCCCGGGCGCCGTCCCGGAACGCCCGGTAGGTGCCGTGCAGTCCCGGGTCCGCCGAGTTCCCGGTGAGGCTGGCGGTGAGCAGCTCGAAGGTCCGGTCCGGCGCGACCATGGCCGGGGCGACCTGGGGGACCTGCGAGTAGTCCTTCCGCAGCAGGGCCGGGGCGTCGTCGGTCACGGGCATCGTGACCTTCGACCGGCCGAGCTTCTCGGCCACCCCGGCGACGCGCTGCCGGTCCGCGTCGGTGAGCGCCGCGCCGTCGGCCCGCGCGACCAGGACGGTGACCGGGTTGGCGTCGGCCTTGGCCCCGAAGTGTTCCTGGGCGATCGTCGTGGCGGCGGCCGAGTCGTAGCTCCTGGGCAGGAAGTCGGCCGTCTGGGTCTGGGTCACCCGGAAGATCAGGGCCTGGCTGAGAACGGTCAGGAGCATTCCCAGGACCGCCCAGACGGCGATGACCTTCCACGGATTCCTGGTGGAGAATCCGGTCAGGGCGCGGATCACGATGTCCTCCGGCTGTGGTGCGACTGCCGGGGTCTCCCGGCAGATCTCAAGCTCATCAGCCCGCATCCGCCGTTTCCTCCGAGCCCAGGACGAGAACGCCACCGGGACCGCGGTCTCCCGCGCCCTCCCCGACCGGGACCGTGGTCCCGGTCGGGGAGGGCGCGGGAGACCGGGACCGGCACCCTGACGACACCTCACCGGTACCCGTGGTCACGGGGCCCGGACCGGAGCGGGTACGGTCTGACCGGAATGCGGGAACGTGTCACGTCCCCGCCGCAGGGCGGGGCGGACCGGACGCGCCGGTCGAGGGAGAGGAACTGCTCGGATGACGGCACCACCGGAGCCGATCAAGGTGCTGATCGCGGACGACCAGCCACTGGTACGTCGCGGACTGGCCCTGATCCTGTCCCCCGACCCGGGGTTCGACGTGGTCGCCGAGGCGGAGAACGGCGAGCAGGCGGTCGCCCTCGCGCACCGGCACCGGCCGCACGTCGTGGTGATGGACATCCGGATGCCGGTCCTCGACGGCGTCGCGGCGACCGAGCGGCTGTCCCGCGAGCTGCCCGAGTGCCGGGTGCTCGCGCTGAGCACCTTCGACATGGACGAGTACGTGGTCGCCGCCCTGCGCGCGGGGGCCTGCGGGTTCCTGCCCAAGGACATCTCCCCGGAGGAACTGCTCTCGGCGGTCCGTACCGTCCACACGGGCGAGGCGGCGGTGGCCCCACGCCTGCTCACCCGTCTGATCTCCTCCTACGTCACCTCGGCCCGGCCGCCGCAGCCGGCGGCACCGGCCACCGGCCTGGGCGAGCTGACGCCGCGCGAGGTCGAGGTGTGGCGCCTGCTGGCCACCGGGCTCGACAACACGGAGATCGCGGGGGCGATGGAGATCAGCGTCTCCACGGTCAAGAACTACATCACCAGCATCTTCGGCAAGCTCAGCGTCCGCGACCGCGCCCAGGCGGTGATCGCGGCCTACGAGTCCGGCCTGGTCGAGGCCCGGCCGGCGGGCTGACCCGGGGGCGGGCCGGTGACCGGCCCGCCCCCACCCCGCCGGGGGTCAGCGGCAGAAGGCCGCGTCCACGGCGTCCGCCATGTGCCGCACCGTCGCCTCGTTGTCCGGGACGGCGGTCACGGTGATGTTGACGGCGCGCCCGTCCTCGGTGACGCCGCCCCGCGACCGGAACGCCTGGGTGGTGCCGCCGTGGCCCCAGTACACGCCGCCGCACGAGAGCGGCCTGCTCTGCAGGCCCAGCCCGTAGCGGATGCCGGCGCCCAGCTCCTCGGCCGGCACGGTGGTGCGCATCTCGGCGAGCTGCGCCGGCGGCAGCAGCCGCCCGTCGAGCAGGGCCGTGTAGAAGCGGTTGAGGTCGGTGTCGGTCGAGACGACCGCGCCCGCCGCCCAGGCCACCGACGAGTCCATGTCGGTGAACTCCCGCAGCGGCCCGCCCGGTTCGCTCCGGACGTAGCCCTTGGGGTGGCGCTCGTGGATGGCGAGGTCCCCTGGGGCGGGGAAGTAGGTGTGGCGCAGCCCGATCCGGTCGATCACCCGCCGGGTGATCTCCTCACCGACGGGCCGGCCGGTGACCTTCTGGACGATCAGGCCGGCCACCAGGTAGTTGGTGTTGTTGTACTCCCACTTCGTGCCCGCCGGGAAGCGGGCCTTGCGGGCCAGTGCCATGTCGATCAGTTCGCGGGGCTCGAAGTAGCGGTACCGCACCGCGGTGAGGTCGGCCAGCGCCGGGTCCTCCAGGTACTCGGGCAGGCCACTGGTGTGCTGGAGCAGCTGCCGGACGGTGACGGTCCGTCCGTCGAACCCGTCACCGCGCAGCAGGCCCGGCAGGTAGGTGTCGACCGGGGCGTCCAGGCGGACCTTCCCCTCGGCGACCAGCTGCAGCACGGCGACGGCGGTGAACGCCTTGGTGTTGCTGCCGATCCGGACCTGCCCGCCGACGGGCACGGCGGCGCCGGTCGCGAGGTCCCCGACGCCGGCGGTGTAGGTGCGGGTCCGGCCGTCGCGGCCCCGTACGGCGGCCAGGGCGGCCGGCAGGCCATCGTCGCGCACCAGCGCGTCGAGGCTCCGCCGGACGGAGTCGGGCCCGGCAGCGGCGGGTGCCGGGGCGGCCTCGGAGGCGAGGGCGGCGGGCGCACCGGCCGCCGTCAGGCCGGCGACCACGGCCGCGGCCAGTGCGGCGGCCACCGCGGCTCGGCGACGGCCCGTCCCGGTCCGGCGCGTTGCGTGTTCGGTCATGAAGCGACTCCCCTGCTGGACGGCGCCGGGAGCTCCCGGCGTCTTCCAGAGGACCATGCGGGAGCAGGGCGGTTCGTCCGCGTCCGGAAGGAGAGCCGAGGCAGGAGCGTGCTCCGGGAGGGGCCACCGCTTGGGACCGTGCTCCCGGGGACAGGCCGGGCCGGGCCGCCGTGCGCGGCCTGCCGTGCGCGCCTACGACTGGTCCCAGACGTCGACGGTCAGCGTCCGATCGGCCGGGCAGGCGGCGATCAGGTCGGGGTGCAGCTCGTGGCTCCACACCGGGATGTCGGGCCGGGCGCCGGGGATCGCGTCGCCGTCGAACAGCGGCAGTACCTCGCCCGCGCGGACGGTGAAGCGGTTGGGGTAGCCGTCGAAGGACAGCTGCTCGGCCTTCCCGCTCGCGGCGAGCTTCATGATCCAGTCCGCCCCGAAGAGCCCGGTCTCCCATGTGGCGAGGACCACGGGACTGCCCGCGCCGTCCACGGCCTCGTCGGCCTGCGGGCCCGGCGCCGACACGATGATGAACCAGCCGAGCATGCGACACGCTCCCCTTCGGTCCGCTGCGGATCGGTCGAGAGCCTACGCGGGTCAGGCCGGCGGCACACCGCTTCGGCGAACCTCCCGGGTACGGCCCGCGAACGTCCGGCGGGGCCGGAGGAGGCCGCCGGCGGTGCGAGCCCTACGGGCGGCCCGGCCCGGCCCCGGTCACGGCCGGTCCGGTCCGGGCCGAGAGGTCCGGGCCAGGAGGTCCGGGCCAGGAGGTCAGGGCTTGAGGATCAGCCGGATCGGGTCGCCCTTCTTCTGCTCCAGCGCCTCCACCGCGTGGGCGGCGTCGGCCAGCGAGAAGGTGCCGCTGACGGACCGGGAGAACTCCAGCCGGCCGCCGCGCACCAGGTCGACGAGGTCGATGACGTCCTGCGGTCCGGAGCCGTAGTGGCCGCGGATCTGCTGGCGCAGGTAGCTGACGAGGGTGCCGTTGGTGACGGTCAGCGGCTTGTCGGTCAGACCGACCAGCACCAGGCGGCCGTGCTCCCCGAGCGAGGCCATCGCCTGCTCGCGCACCGGCGCGACGCCGGCGAAGTCGAACGCGGCGGCCAGCGGGCGGCCCCGGGTGGCGGCACGCAGGCGGTCGGCGAACGCGGGGTCGGCGGGGTCGAGGGCGGCGTCCGCGCCGAAGGCCAGTGCGCGTTCGCGGGCTGCGGGCAGCGGGTCGACGGCCACGATCGGGTAGGCGCCGACGGCGCGGAGCAGCTGGACGCCGTGGGCACCGAGGCCGCCCACGCCCCAGACGCCGACGGCCTCGGCCGGGCGGACCGCGCCGGTGGACGTGATGGCCGCCCACGGGGTGGAGACCGCGTCCGGGACGAAGCATGCCTGCTCGAAGGGCAGGTCGTCGGGGATGGGCACCAGGGTGGTGGCGGTGGCGAGCGCGAACTCGGCCCAGCCGCCGTCGTAGTCCACGCCGCGGGTGTAGACGACGCCGTCGCGGGTCTCGCCGGCCTGGAGCAGCACGCGGTCGCCGACCGCGGCGGTGGTGACGCCCGCGCCGAGGGTGTGCACGGTACCGGCGACCTCGTGACCGAGGGTGACGGTGTCGCCCTGGAGGAAGAGCGGCTTGAGCATGCCCTGGATCAGGTGGACGTCGGACAGGCAGACACCGGCGGCCTCGACCTTGATCAGGACCTCGCCCGGGCC
The DNA here is from genome assembly GCF_036322525.1 of Streptomyces sp. BE20. NCBI lineage: Bacteria > Bacillati > Actinomycetota > Actinomycetes > Kitasatosporales > Streptomycetaceae > Streptomyces > Streptomyces sp. BE20. The sequence continues at coordinate 22,543 of NZ_JAQYWW010000943.1, forward strand.
GGGCGAGGGCACGGGCACCTCCTGGACGGCGAAGGCTCCCTTCGCGACGTCGAGCCGGCCGGCGAGCATCGTGGCGGTCATTCCGGTTCCCTTCCACAGGGGGCGGCGGTCGGTGGGCGCGCCGCTCCGAACTTACTTGTTGTTCGACAAGCAAGTTGCACTCTACCATGGTGGTATGCCTACGCACGAAGCCCCGGACCCGTCCGCCCGGCCGCCCCGCCCCTCCCGGCCCTCGTCCGGCGGATCCGGCGAGCCGCCCCGTCGGACCCAGGCCGAGCGCCGCGCCCGGGCCGAGGCCGCACTGCTCGCCGCCGCCGCCCGGCTGGTCGCCGAACACGGCAGCGCCGGGGTGACCCTCGCCCGGGTCGGCGAGGAGGCCGGTTTCAGCCGCGGCCTCGCCACCCACTACTTCGGCTCCAGGGCCGCACTGCTGACCCGGCTCCAGGAGGAGGCACTCTCCGAGGCGATGGCGGCCGCGGCACCCGAGCGCAGCGGCTCCGACCCCGTCGAGGAGCTCTGCCGGTTCGCCCGAGCCTGCCTGGACGGGGTGCGACGGCCGACCGACCTGGGGCGGGCGTTCGTCGTCCTGGGCGCCGAGGCCCTCGCCGGATCCTCCGAACTCACCGACGCCGTCGCACGGTTGGACGACCGGATGCGCGGCTGGGTGGCCGGCGTGGTCCGCCAGGGCGCGGCCGACGGGCAGGTCCGGGCCGGCGTGGACCCGGACGCCTACGCGGTGGCGCTGGTCGGCCTGCTCAAAGGGCTGATCGTGCAGGCCGCCGCCGCTCCCGAGTCCTTCGCGGTGGACCTCGCGGGCACGGAGGCCGAGCGGTGGATCCGCCTCGCCCTCACCGCGCCCTGACGGCCCGCCCCTCCTCGCGACCGACCGGCGGCCGAGGCGCTCCGGATCCTCGGCACTGCGGCGCTCCGGCGCTCCGGCGCTTCGGAGTTGACGAATCTGTCCATGAAAAGGTCTTCTGTACAACGGAGTCGGGCTTCGCACCCCGCCGGTGACGGCAGCGGGGTATAGCGCCGGCCGTCGGTCCCCAACGGCATCTCCCGCCGATCGGCGGGTGCTCCTACGGTTTGCGGCAACCCCCACACCGTGACCGCAGGAGATCCCCCATGCTCAGACGACCTGTCCGGGCGGCGTGTGCCGTCCTGGCCGCCGCCGTCCTGACGTTGACGGCGCTGCAGACCAGCGCCGGCGCCGCCGCACCCCCGGCGGGCGGCCCCGCCGACACCGCCCGGGCGGCGGCGGCCTCCGCACCGGACACGCTCGGCGTGTCCGCGGCGCCGCCCGAGGTGCTGGCCGCGCTGCAGCGCGACCTCGGCCTCACCCCCGACCGGGCCAGGACCCGGCTGGCCAACGAGGCCCGGGCGGGCGCCAGGGCCGCGGCCCTGGCCCAGGGCCTGGGCGGCACCTGGGCCGGCTCATGGGTCGACGGCCCCGACGCCGCCACCCTGACCGTCGCCACCACGCGGCCCGCCGACGCCGAGACGATCCGGGCGGCCGGCGCCAGCCCCGCCCTCGTCACCCACCCGCTCGGCACGCTGGAACGGACCCTCGCCGCACTCGACCGCGCCGCCGGACACACCACCGCGGTCGCGGCGCCGGTACGGTTCGTCGACGTGCGCACCAACGCCGTCGTGCTCCAGGCCACCGACACGCGCGCCGCCGAGCGGCTGGTCACGGCGGCCGGCGTGGACCGGGCACTGGTCCGGGTGGAGACGGTCACCGAGACACCCCGGCCGCTCTACGACATCCGCGGCGGTGACGCCTACTACATCGGCGGCAGCAGCCGCTGCTCCGTGGGCTTCGCGATCACCCGCGGAACCACCCAGGGCTTCGCCACCGCCGGCCACTGCGGGCGTGCCGGCTCCTCCACCACCGGATCCAACCGGGCCTCCCAGGGCAGCTTCCAGGCCTCGGTCTTCCCCGGCAACGACATGGCGTGGGTCGCCACCAACAGCAGCTGGACCGCCACCCCGTACGTGAGCGGTCCCGGCGGGAACGTCCAGGTGACCGGCTCGGTGCTGCAGCCCGTCGGCTCCTCCGTCTGCCGGTCCGGCTCCACCACCGGCTGGCACTGCGGGACCATCCAGCAGCACAACACCAGCGTCACCTACGCCGAGGGGACCATCTCCGGGGTCACCCGCACCAGCGTGTGCGCCGAACCCGGGGACTCCGGCGGCTCGTTCATCTCCGGCAGCCAGGCTCAGGGCGTCACCTCCGGCGGCTCCGGCAACTGCTCGCAGGGCGGCACCACCTACTTCCAGCCCGTCAACCCCATCCTCCAGGGCTACGGACTCACCCTGAAGACCGACTCCCAGGGACCGGGCCCCGGCCCCGGTCCGGGCCCCGGTCCCGGCACCCCCGGCGGCACCTGGGCGGCGGGCACCGTCTACCAGGCCGGCGCCACCGTCACCTACGGCGGCGGCACCTACCGCTGCCTCCAGGGCCACCAGGCCCAGCCCGGCTGGGAGCCGCCCAACACCCCCGCGCTCTGGCAGAGCGCCTGATCCCGCACCGCACCGACTCCCGCGTGCGCCGTGGTCCGCCGCGTGGCGGACCACGGCGCACGTGCGGTGCACCCCGGGCCGCCTCCGGCACGGCGCGACGGCGGGCCGGTGATGTGAGACGTTGGTCGGGGGTCGGAACCATGGAGGAGGCGCCATGTCGTCCAAGCGACGCCGCAAGAAGAAGGCCCGCCGCAAGCACGCCGCGAACCACGGCAGGCGGCCCCAGTGCTGAACCGCCGCCCGGGGTGAGGCCGGGTGTCCGGCCCGGAGCACCGACGTGCTCCGGGCCGGCCAGCGCTCGGACCCCAGCGGCCGGGCGTCAGCGGCAGCACCCCAGCGGCAGGGTGTCAGGAGTCGGGCGTCAGCGGCCGGCGGCCTCCGGGGCGAAGCAGAGGCTCGCCATGGTGGCGCGGGCGGTCCAGCCGAGGGAGGCGTAGAGCGCGCGGCCGTCCGGGGTCGCGACCAGCAGACCGGTGCCGGCCCCGCTCCGGCGGGCGGCGTCCTGCAAGGTGCGCATCACCAGGCCGCCCAGACCGCGCCGGCGGTGCTCGGGCGCGGTCTCGATCTGGTCGGCGACGGCGGTGGCGCCGGTGCAGGCGATCTGACCGCGCGCGGCGAAGTGGCCGTCGGCGGTGCGGACCAGCACCCGGACCACGCCGCCCCGGCTCCACGAGGTGAGGGTGTAGCCGGCCGGCACCGTCGGACGCTCGGCGGCGAGCGGCACGGTCATCAGGAAGCCCGGCACGTCGAACTGCCAGCCGGGGCCGAGCCAGGGACGGACGGTGTCGTCGTCCGCGAAGAGCTTCAGCCACGTCCCCGGCGCGCTGGTACCGGCCACGATCTTCCGGACGTCGGCCTCGGTGGGCTCGGGCAGGACGTGCCGCGACACCTGGGCCCTCTGTCCGACGTCGACGGTCCACCCCCACGGCTCGTCCACGGGGTCGCTCGCGCCCCGCGAGACGATCCAGCCCTCGATCCACATCCGGACGAGTTCGTTGACGGTGAGTCCCTGCATCATCCACCCCCGTAATGGTCAAAATAGTCCCGTACAGCTTACCCGACCGTGCCCGGTGCGGTCGATGCGTTCGCCGGGACCGGCGTCGCCGCCGCCGCGAAACCGCCGTACCCCCGCCGTTCGGCAGGGGTACGGTCGGCCACGCCGGACAAGGACGCGCCCGGGCCGGTCCGGCTACTCCTCGGGCTCGGCGATCAGGCCGAACTCGGCCAGCAACGCGCCGACTTCGGTCGCGTCCAGCCGGTGCAGCAGGTGCTTGCGCACGAACGCCGGCCCCGGAAGATCGAGTTGCTCGCCGTCGCGCAGCCGGCTCGTCGCGGCGAGCAGCTTGCGCAGGTCGTAGGTCGAGTTGAACACCTCGGGCACACCGCGCTCGATGCCGAGGAGACGGTAGGCCGCCTCCATGCCGGTGCGGACGGAGTACTCGGTGGTGAAGATCGTGTCCCGGGTCGTCTCGGCGAACTGGCCGATGAAGGCGAAGTTGACCGCGCCCTCCGGCACCACGTCCGGCCGGTCCCCGGCACGGCGGGGAAGGAAGAAGGACGTCACGTACGGCATCATCACCGGCACGCACCGCGCGCCCTCGGCCGCGAGGTCGGGAATCTCCTCCACGGGGACGCCCAGGTGGTACAGCCACTCCCGGGTGATCTCCTCCCCCGTGCACTCCTGCATCGGCTTGCGGACGAAGTCGCCGGGCCGGTCCACGAAGAGCGAGTAGAGCCAGACCACGATCCGGTCCGCCGGCTGCTGCTTGAAGTGCGGCTGCCGGTTGACCGTCCAGCTGAGCAGCCAGGAGGAGTCCCGGGCGGTCACGATGCCACCGGTGACGACACCGCCGGAGAACGGGTCGCGCTTGGCGACCTTCTGGATGTACCGCGGGATCCGCGGGTCGAGGGTGGTGACCGTCGCCGACTCCCACTTGCTCTGTGCGATGTTGCCGCAGAACACCTCCGGGTGCCCGAAGGAGGGGTCCTTCGCGGCGATCCGGCGCCACAGGTCCCAGGCCGGGGCGGGGCCCTCGTCGAGCCGGGCCGGAGTGTGCTGGTCGCCGTTGTCGGAGTTCTCGGTGAGCGAGCCGATGGTCGTGAGGACCAGGTCGTCCGCCCCGAGGTCGACGCCGCCCGGCCGCCCGGCCTCGGTCCAGTGGATCCTGGTCGCCAGCTTGCGCCCCGGGGCGAGATCGAAGTCGATGTCGGTGACCTCGGTCCCGAAGCGGAAGACCACGCCCTGGTCCAGCAGCCACCGGGTCAGCGGGAGCACCATCGACTCGTACTGGTTGTACTTGGTGAACTTCAGTGCGGACAGGTCCGGCAGTCCCCCGACGTGGTGGACGAAGCGGTGGAGGTAGAGCTTCATCTCCAGGGCGCCGTGCCACTCCTCGAAGGCGAACATGGTGCGCCAGTAGAGCCAGAAGTTGCTCTCCAGGAACTCCCGCCCGAACACCTCGTCGATCCGTTTGCCCTCCAGTTCCTCGTGGGTGGTGAGGAAGATCCGCACGAGGTCCTTCTGCGCGCGGTCGTCGAGAGCGAAGAGCCCGTCGGTGCCGGCGTCCTCGCCGCGCCGCTCGGTCACCCGCTGGAGCGAGAAGTTCGGGTCGTCCTTGTTGAGCCAGTAGAACTCGTCGAGGACGGAGGCGCCCTCGATCTCCAGCGACGGGACGGAGCGGAAGAGGTCCCAGAGGCACTCCATGTGGTCCTCCAGCTCCCGGCCGCCGCGGATCACGAAGCCCTTGCCGGGCTCCTTGATACCGTCCAGCGCGCCCCCGGGGAGCTTCAGCCGCTCCAGGACGGTGATCCGCTCCCCCGGCAGCTGGCCGTCCCGGATCAGGAAGGCGGCCCCGGCCAGCGACGCCAGCCCCGCCCCGACGAACCAGGCACTCTTCCGCTCCACGCCGTCCGGCTTGCGGGGGCGGGCGAACGCCTCGTAGTTCCCACTGCTGTAGTACACGTCGACTCCCTTGCTCGCTGGCCGTTCCATTCACTCGTGGCGCACGTGCCCACCGCCTCGCGGGCAGGACCGAACGGGTGACGGGACGGCGGTCGCGGCCCGGGTGTCAGACGGCCGCGCTCTCGGGCCGCGGTGCGCGGGCGTCCGATGCCCGCTGCTCGCGCCGCGCCCAGCGGACGGCCGGCGGCGGCGCGACCGGTGGCAGGAACAGCAGGATCGCGGCGGACGCCGCGAAGGCGACCGCGTTGCCGAGGACCGGCAGCCGGTAGGCGGTCACCGTACCCACCTGGACCGTCCAGCCGGCCAACAGGGCGCCGAGCGAGGTGCCGACGTTGGTCACGGCGCGGAGGTGGGCGCGGAATCTCCTGCGGCCGGTCGCCGCCGTGATGCCGGATGAGCGGGCTGCGCGCGGCCAGTCCGGCTGCCTCGGCACCGGTGGCCGCGCACACCGCGAGGACGAACGGCCAGAAGGCGTCCACCAGGACGAAGGCGGCGGTCGCCAGCGCCTGGACGACCAGGGTCGTCGCGTAGACGCCGCGCGCCCCGCGCCGGTCCGCAGCAGCGAGTCCGGTCCGACGCGCCCCCGGGCGGACGTCCGGGCGGCACACCGCCCGGGTCCGGGCCTCAGTACGGCAGGTAGTAGCTCAGGAAGTCGGCCGTGAGCGGCGGGAACAGCACCGGGAACAGCTCCTCGTCCGTTCCGTAGACGTCGGGGCGGATCCGGGCCAGCCCCTCGATGCCGTGCGGGCCGAACAGCAGCGCGGGGAGCTGGTCGGGCGCCACCCCGGCGCCCTTCGCAAGGCCGGGCCCCTGCATCGGGCCGCCGGTGACGACCTCGCCGAGGCCGTCCGCGAGGACCGGGATCCGGTAGTGGGCGCCGAAGGTGGAGATCACGACGTCCCGGCCGACGCGGTCGACGCCGGCCGCGGCGAGGCGTTCCCGGAACAGCGGCCGCAGGCGGTCGAGCAGCACCGCGACGTCCGGGATGCGGACGTAGTACTGCTCCGCCGTGCGGCGCGGCCCGTCGTCGAGGAACTCCTGCCAGGCGGCGGCGGTCACGGTGCCGGCCCGGTGGACGACCCGCAGCCCGCCCTCGGGCACCAGGGCGGCGGCGGCGCGGAGCAGCTCCCGCGCCGCCGCCTCGTCGACCGCCGCGGCCTCGGCCAGCAGCATCTGCTCGCCCGGGGGCGTGATCCGCCCGACGGCCGCGACCGACCCGGCGCGTTCGAGGACGCGGAGGCTGCTGGCGTCGTGCTCCAGCAGCCACCGCCAGCGCGCCTGCGGGTGAGCGACGGCGACGTCGAACCCGGCCTGTGCCGCGTCCTGCAGCGCCGTCACGGCCGGGATGTCGGCCGGTCCGGCGGCACGGAGCAGCGGCGCGCCCTCCCCGGTCGGCAGGCTCCGCACAACCTGCGTCCGCGGTATGTCGATGGCGTACTCGTAGCCGAACAACCGGTAGAAGTACGGAATCCCGATCATCACCTGGACGAGGTGCCCCCGGGCGGCGGACCGGTCGTGCGCCCACCGCATGAGGGCCCGGACCAGGCCCCGCCCCTCGTACGCGGAGTCGGTGGCGACCAGTTCGACCTGGCCGGCGGGCAGCCGGACGCTCCCGATGCGGACCTCCTCGTCGAGCAGCGTCGCGGTGGAGACCACCCGGTCCCCGTCGACGACCACCGCGCAGGACGGATACCCGGCGTCGGGGTCGTCGACCACCAGGCGGTGGTCCAGCGCGTCCCCCGGCTCGCCGCGCTCGGTGAGGAGCGCGCCGATCTGCTCCAGGTCGGCCGGCCCCGCCTCCCGCAGGACGAGGCCGTCGGCCAGCGATACGGACACGGAGGATCCTGTGGTCTCGGTCACGCCCGGACTATTGCACCCGTCGCTCCGCCGCGTCCATCGAGTTTCCGGGCGCCGCTCCGGGGCGGCCGGACGGGGGCGCCGTCGCCCGAACGCCGCACGGCGGGGCGTGCCGCCATCCCACCGGGCCCCCTCCGATGGCCGACCGGGGCCGCGGGGGATTGCATGGAGGGACCGACCCCACTGTTCCGGGAGGGTGCCATGTACGAGATGTGGGCCGAGCACGATCCGGCGGTGAACCCGCCGTCCCTGGTCTGGCACGTCGTGGCGAAGGAGGATGCGTCGAAGTCGCTCTGCGGCCGGTTCCTGGAACCGGGTCAGCGCGTCGTGCCGGGCGGCTCCGACGGGCAGCCCGGGCTGCCGGACAGTTACTGCGACCCGTGCCTCGTCACGGTGCGCGAGAGCATGGCGGCGACCGCCGGCTGATCGTGCCGGGCAGCAGGGTGCCCCGCCGGGACGTCCGGCCGGGCACCCTTCCGGCTGCCCGCCGTCCGCCGTCGGTCCACCCGTTCCGTCCCGAGCTATTGACGCGGATTCCAACAGTGGCGATTCTCGTCACACCGAGTACGCGGGACATGACAGTCGATCCGGCGGGGTTCTCGCGCTCCGAGCGGACGGCCCTTCGACCGCGTCGTCCGCTCGTCCGGAACTGAGTGGTGACCATGACCCGACTCCCCCACGCCCGGCCACGAATCGTCACCCTGCTGATCTCCCTCCTCGCCCTCGCCGCCGCGATGCTCGCCTCCCCGGCGCCCGGAGCGGCGAGCGGCGCCGACTGGTGGGAGCCCGTCTCCCGCCCGGCGCCCGACTCCCGGATCGACGTCACGGGCGAGCCCTTCCGGGGCACCGACGCCCAGGGCAGGGTCCGCGGCTTCGTCGACGCGCACAACCACCTGATGTCCAACGAGGCCTTCGGCGGCCGGCTCATCTGCGGCAAGACCTTCTCGGAGGCCGGCGTCGCGGACGCCCTGAAGGACTGTCCCGAGCACTACCCCGACGGGTCGCTCGCCTTCTTCGACCTCATCACCAAGGGCGGCGACGGCCGGCACGACCCCGCCGGCTGGCCGACGTTCGCCGACTGGCCGGCCCACGACTCGCTGACCCACCAGCAGAACTACTACGCCTGGGTCGAACGCGCCTGGCGCGGCGGCCAGCGGGTCCTCGTCAACGACCTGGTCACCAACGGGGTGATCTGCTCGGTCTACTTCTTCAAGGACCGCAGCTGCGACGAGATGACCTCCATCCGCCTCCAGGCGCAGAAGACGTACGACCTCCAGGCCTACGTCGACCGCATGTACGGCGGACCGGGCAGGGGCTGGTTCCGGATCGTCACCGACAGCGCGCAGGCCCGCGAGGTCGTCCGCCAGGGCAAACTGGCCGTCGTCCTCGGCGTGGAGACCTCGGAGCCGTTCGGCTGCAAGCAGATCCTGGACGTCGCCCAGTGCAGCCGCGACGACATCGACCGGGGACTGGACGAGCTGCACCGGCTCGGCGTCCGCAGCATGTTCCTCTGCCACAAGTTCGACAACGCGCTGTGCGGGGTGCGGTTCGACGAGGGCGGCCTCGGCACGGCGATCAACGCCGGCCAGTTCCTGTCGACCGGCACCTTCTGGCAGACCGAGCGGTGCGCCGGCCCGCAGCACGACAACCCCATCGGCCTGGCCCCGGCGACGGCCTCCGTGCAGCAGCAGCTCCCGCCGGGCGTGACGGTCCCCTCGTACGCCGGGGACGCGCAGTGCAACACCCGCGGCCTGACCGAGCTCGGCGAGTACGCCGTGCGCGGCCTGATGAAACGCAAGATGATGCTGGAGGTCGACCACATGAGCGTCAAGGCGGCGGGCCGCGCCTTCGACGTCCTCGAATCGCAGTCGTACCCCGGCGTCCTCTCCTCGCACAGCTGGATGGACCTCGACTGGACCGAGCGGGTCTACCGGCTCGGCGGCTTCGTCGCCCAGTACATGCACGGCGCCGAGGGGTTCAGCGCGGAGGCGGGGCGCACCGACGCACTGCGCGACAAGTACCGCGTCGGGTACGGCTACGGCACCGACATGAACGGCGTGGGCGGCTGGCCGGGCCCGCGCGGGGCGGACACCGCGAACCCGGTGCGCTACCCGTTCCGCAGCGCGGACGGCGGCTCCCTGATCGACCGTCAGACCACCGGCAGCCGTACCTGGGACCTCAACACCGACGGCGCCGCCCACGACGGCCTCGTCCCGGACTGGCTGGAGGACGTCCGGCTGGTCGGCGGCCAGGACGTGGTGGACGACCTCTTCCGGGGCGCGGAGTCCTACCTCACCACCTGGGGCGCGGCCGAACAGCACCGGGCCACCGTGAACCTGGCGGCGGGAGCACCCGCCGCCGCCAGCTCCAGCGAGTGGAACCCGTTCACGAGTTACGCACCCGGCCGGGCCGTGGACGGCAGCACGGCCACCCGCTGGGCGAGCGACTGGAGCGACGACCAGTGGCTGCGGATCGACCTCGGGGCCACCACCCTGGTCGGCCGGGTCACCCTGGACTGGGAGCGCGCGTTCGGACGGTCCTACCGCATCGAGGTCTCCACCGACGGCGCGACCTGGCAGCCCGTCTGGGCCACCGCCGACGGTGACGGCGGCCTCGACACGGCACGGTTCGCCGGTGTCCCGGCCCGCCAGGTCCGCGTCCACGGCCTGCAGCGCGGCACCTCCTGGGGCTACTCGCTGCACGAGCTCGGCGTCTACGGCGGCTGACCGTCCCGGAGCACGGCCACGGCCGCCTCCCGCAGCGCGTCGCGGCGGGGGGCGGTCGCGGCGCGTGTGACCCACGGTGACGGGGGCGTCCGGGGCGCCGCCCGCCGACGGCGCCCGGAGAGTGCACGGTGTAGTCGACCGGCCACGTGTCGTAGGTCTCATCGGCGGCCCGGGCCGGTTCGTCCGCGTTCCGATGTGGTGGGATGTGCCGTCACCAGGTGATGGTCACTGACGCGGGGGTGCGTGTTGAGGAGTGGACGACTGTTCGGTCTCCGGCCGGACGAGGGTGCGGCGGAGCTCGCCGCGGCGGGCCTGATCCGGCTTGCGGCCGAGGAGCGGCGGGGCGGCGGGGCCGGCACCCGGCCCTGGCTGTGGCAGATGCGGGCGGCCTCGTTCGCGGACGCCTGGCTGGCCTTCGCCGACCCGGCGGCGCCCGGGCTGCGGGTGCCCGCGGAGGCCGTCCTGCGGTCGGTGGTGCACCGGGCGGCCGAGCTGGTCCTCCAGGCGCACGACGGGGACGGGCCGGCGGCGCTCGACCGGCTGGGCCGGCAGGCCGCCGAGGCCCGCGAGCGGGCCCGGCGGGACGACGCCTCCCACCCGGCCGAACCCGACGCCTTCGCCCTCGTCTGGCACGGCGTCCAGGCCGCGTCCGCCGGCCACGGCGCCGAGACCGAGCGGGAACTCCACCGCACGCGCATCGCCGAACGGTGCGAGGCGTACGTCCGCGGGCGGCACCGCCGCCAGGACACGCTCGCGCTCGTGCTGGCCTGCGCCCGGTGCGCCGCGGGCGCCCTGGGCGAGCTGAGCGACGACGACCCGGGGGCTACGGCCGCGTGTCTGGAGGAGCACGCGGCCCGGTTCATGCGGCAGGACGGTCCCGCCCCGCTCTGGGTGCCGGGCCGACCGGGCCAGCTCACCGGCTGAGGCCACCGGGCGGGCGGCCGTCGGCCGCCCGTCACCGGGCGCTCGTCAGGCGCCGGCGCGGGGCACCTCGTCGAGGAGGTGCCCCAGCGCCTCGTCGGCCAGTGCGTACCGGACGACCCGGCCCTCCTTCACCGCGGTGACGGCGCCGGACGCCCGCAGCAGGCGCAGGGTCTGCGAGACGGCGGTGGGGCTCACGCCGCAGGCGAGGGCGAGGTCGGAGACCGGGATCGGCCCGGCCGCGCGCAGGGCCACCAGCACGGCCAGCCGCCCCGGTTCGGCCAGCAGCGCGAACCGGGCCGCCGCCCGGCGCAGCCCGTCCCGGCCGGCCACGGCCTCGGCCGCCGCGCGTGCCGCGGCGTCGTCGATCGCCCGTGCCACCCCGTCCCCCACTCGTACGCATGCCGCCACGTTGCGTTATTGCAACATATGCGCAACTGCGCAACCTTGTCGAGAAGTGCGGCATGCCCCTACGGTGGTCCCGCCGTGGTGCTCGGGAAGACCGGTGACGCTCCTTCGGGAGCCAGTCCGGAGCGGCCCTCGCCACTGTGAACGGGGAGTGTCCCTGCCGGGTCCGCGCACGCGGGCAGTCACCGGTGCCGCACGGCGCCGGGAAGACGAGTCAGGGACGCGCTCGGCCCTGCCCGGACGCGGGCGGAGCCGTCCACCCAGAGCCAGGAGACCGGCCGCGGCGTGCACGACTCCCCCGACCTCACCCGGGGGTGCCCCCCATCGAGGAGCTGGAGAGGCTGCCCGCCCATGTCCCTGACCAATGAGTCCCCCGGAACGACACTCGCCCAGCCGCCCCGCTGGCAGCGCCGGGACACCGTCCGCACCGCGGTCCTGCTGGGCGTCATCGCCGCCATGCACGTGGTCGCCTTCGGCACGCTGTTCCTGCTGGTCGCGCCCAACGACTACACCGTCGGCACCCAGGTCTTCGGCGTCGGACTCGGCGTCACCGCCTACACCCTCGGCATGCGGCACGCCTTCGACGCCGACCACATCGCCGCCATCGACAACACCACCCGCAAGCTGATGGCGGACGGGCAGCGCCCGATCTCGGTCGGCTTCTGGTTCGCGCTCGGCCACTCCAGCATCGTCATGGCGATGGCCGCCCTGGTCGCCGGCGGCGCCCAGTTCGCCGGCACCCTCGTCGACGAGGAATCCAGCGTCCACGGTGTGCTCGGCGTGATCGGCACCAGCGTCTCCGGGACCTTCCTCTACCTGATCGCGGCGCTCAACCTGTTCGCGCTCGCCGGCATCTACAAGGTCTACAAGGCCATGCGGGCCGGGCAGTTCGACGAGCGGCAGCTGGAGAAGCACCTCGACGAGCGCGGCTTCATGAACCGGATCCTCGGCCGCCTCACCAAGTCCATCACCCGCCCCGGCCAGATGTACCCGCTGGGCGTGCTCTTCGGCCTCGGCTTCGACACCGCGACCGAGGTCGCCCTGATGGTGATGGCCGGATCCGGCGCCGCCTCCGGCCTGCCCTGGTACGCCATCCTCTGCCTGCCGCTGCTCTTCGCCTGCGGCATGAGCCTGTTCGACACCCTCGACGGCACCTTCATGAACTTCGCCTACCACTGGGCGTTCTCCAACCCCGTGCGCAAGGTCTACTACAACCTCACCATCACCGGCCTCTCCATCGCCGTCGCCTTCCTGATCGGCACCATCGAGCTGGTCTCCGTCCTGCACGAGAAACTCGACCTCACCGACCCGGTCAGTACCTGGATCGCCGAGATCAGTCTCGACAACGTCGGCTACGTCATCGTCGGACTGTTCGTCGTGGTCTGGGCCTGCGCCCTCGGCTACTGGCGCATCAGCAACGTCGAGCAGCGCTGGGCCGCCCGGGTCGAGAAGACCGGCTGAGCCGAGCACCCCGGCCGGCCCCGGTACCCGGCCGACGCGCGCCCCCGGGCCGCCACCGCGTGGTGGCGGCCCGGGGGCGCCGTGCTTCCGGCGGGGCGGACGGGGCGCAGCGCTCCGTGCGGAGGTCACGTCCGGGCGCCGGGCCCGGCGGGCCCGGCGACCGGGGCCGGCAGGTGCGCGTGCACGGTCTTGCCGCCGCCGGGGCCGAGGGTGGTGTAGAGGCAGTCGCAGAGAGCCGCGACCAGGCCCAGTCCGAGACCGCTCGTGGCGACGCCCGGTTCCGCCGGTCGCGGCACGGGCAGGAGGCGGCTGGTGTCACTCACGGTGACGGCGATCCCCGAAGCGTCGCTGCTCAGGCGGACGTTCCCGGGGCCGCCGGTGTGACGGACGGCGTTGGTGACGAGTTCGCTGACGACCAGCAGGGTGTCCTCGTACAGCGCGGGCGGGACGCGGCTGCGGGCGAGGAAGGCCCGGGCCTGCGCGCGGACCTCCGCGACGCCGGAGGGCCGGCCGGGGAAGGAATCGGTCCACGCCGGCGGTGGGATCCGGGCGGGGGCGGACAGGGGTGCGACGGTGTCCATGGCCTGACGGCCTTTCGGGAGCCGGCCGGGCGGCGGCCCGGCCGGTGGTCCGGAGGTGAGGGGTCCGGGTCCGGCGGCGGGAACGGGCGCGGGGACCGGAACGGGGGCGGGGCGACGCCCCGACCGCCCGTCCGACCCGTCGCCGACCGTACGCCGTGGGGACACGGTGCACGGCCGGCGGGCCCGGTGGCGAGGACCTGGTGGCGGGGCCTGCGGCGGCCTGACGGCAGCCGACGGCGGTGTCGTACGGCGGTGCCGTTCAGCGGCAGTGCCAGCCGGCGGACACCCAGACGCGCTCCCAGTGCGCCGGGGTCCACTTGTTCTCCCAACCGGCCTTGTGCCACACCTTGTGCCAGGAGCCGTCGTGCCAGTGGTGGTGGTTGTCCCACCAGCCCGGGTGCCACTCGTTGTGCCAGTGGCCGGACTGCCGGACCGGCTCCGAGTGGCCGGGCACCAGCTTGTTCTCCCAGTGCGCCGGGTACCAGCGGCACTGCCGGTGATCCTGGTGCTGCCGGTGGTCCTGGTGCTGCCGGTCGCCGTGGTCGGTCGTCCGGACGGTACTCGCCGAGGCGGCCGAGGCCGCACCGGCGGACGTGGCGACCGCTGCGCCGCCGCCGAGCATCACGCAGGTGGCGGCGACGGCCAGCGACTTCCTGGTCCGTGTTGCGCGCATGGCCCGTCCTCCTTCCTGATCCGATGTCATCCGGCCCTTCCCGCCGCACTGTTCGGGTGCTCTGACGGGCGGACGCCGGAACTTGTTCTCTGCCACTGATTCGCACGGGACCGGGCGCCGGACGGGTCACGCGGGCATAAATTGTGGGGGAATGTTCTACTTTTCACCGGTAAAGGAAGCACTGGCGACCCGCCCGGCGGACAGGGGACCCCGCACCCCGCCCCCGGCCGCGGCCGACCCGCGGTCGACCCGCCCGGGTGATTCCTGCCGGGAGACCAGTCCGCGGGGCCCGTCGGTCACGAATCACCAGTGCGGGCGCGCGTGAGAGCCCCCGCGCCCGGCGTGCGACCGTTCGCCGGGCCGTGCGAGTCGGAACCGCCGGGGTGAGCGACGGCACGGACGCAGCCGTACCCGGGCGCCGTCCGTGCCGCCCCGGCTCCGGCGACGAAGGGAGCCACGGTGTCCGAGCCGCTAGCACTGCCCGGCCCCACCGCCGCGGACCGGCGACTGCGGGAGCTGGTGGCCCGCACAGCCGTCGGCGACCACGACGCCTACCGCACGCTCTACCGGGCCCTGGCCGGCCAGGTCCTCGGCATGGTGCGCCGCGTCCTGCGCGATCCGGCCCAGTCCGAGGAGGTCGCGCAGGAGGTGATGCTGGAGGTCTGGCGCTCCGCCGCCCGCTACCGCCCCGACCGCGGCGGCGTCCTGGCCTGGGTGATGACCATGGCCCACCACCGCGCCGTCGACCGCGTCCGGCGCTCCCAGGCCGAGTCCTCACGCGAGGAGAAGGCCGCCGCCCACCTCCAGGAACGCGCCTTCGACGAGGTAGCGGAGCAGATCGAGAACCGGCTGGAGCGTGAGCGCGTGCGCCGCTGCCTGGGCCGGCTCACCGAACTCCAGCGCCAGTCACTCGTCCTGGCCTACTACCGCGGGCTGACCTACCCGGAGGTCGCCGACCTCCTCGAAGCCCCGCTGAGCACCGTCAAGACCCGGATGCGCGACGGACTCGTCCGCCTGCGCGACTGTCTGGGGGCCGGCTCATGACCGCGCACGACTCCCACACCCTCGGGGGCGCCCACGCCCTCCACGCCCTCGAACCCGCCGAGGCCGCGCTCTTCGAGACGCACCTGGCCGCCTGCCCGTCCTGCGTCCAGGAGGCCGCGGAGTTCGCCGACACCCTGGCCCGGTTCGCCGCCGCCGACGCCGTGCCCCTGCCGGACGGCATGGAGGCGCGCGCGATGACCGCCGTCACCGGGATCCGCCAACTCCCTCCGGCGCGCCGCACCCCGGACCCGCGTCCACCGGCACCCCCGGAGCCGGGCCACGAACCGGCCCCGTCCGTACCGGCGCCCCGCCGCCCGCGCCGCCGCGCGCGCGAGCTCGTCCTGGCCGCCTGCCTCGCGCTCACCGCCACCCTCGGCGGGGTCGCCGTGCAGCAGCACGACCAGGCCGAACGGGCCCGCACGGCCGCCGCACACCAGCGGACCGAACTCCAGGAGGTCGCCGCGCTGGTCACCGCCCCCGACGCCCGTAGCAGCACCACCGGCTCCGACGAGGGGAGCGGCACCGTCGTCTGGTCCGCGGACCGCAACCAGGCCGCCTTCCTCACCACGGGGCTGGCCCCCCTCCCGCCCGATCGCGTCTACGAACTCTGGTACGTCGACGACGAACCGCGGCCGGCCGGTCTGCTCCCGCAGTCCCGCGGCACCGTGGTGCTCGCCGGTCCGCTGGACGGCGCGAAGGCCGTCGCCGTCACGGCGGAACCCCTCGGCGGCTCCCCCGCACCGACCACCGACCCCCTGCTCGTCGTCCGCCTCGCCTGACCGCCGCGGGCGCCGCGCGCCGGGGCCGGGAGCCGGTCGCGCCACCGTGACGGCCTTCTCTCCCCCCGTCCTTCACACACCTGTCCTCCCCGGTGTTCGACGGGTGACGCGTACGTCGACCGTGCCGTCGACGCACCCGTCACCCGTCCGGCGTCACCCGTCGGCGTCACCCGTCAGGCGGCACCCGTGGGCGGAGGTCAGTCCTGGGCGATCGGCAGGGCCAGATCCGTGACGGCCGAGCCGGCCGCGAACGCACCGAGCGCGGTGGCCCGTCCGGTCAGGACGTCGACCCGGTAGAGCGACCGGGTGCCGCCGACCTCGAGCGCGGCGTAGCCGTGGTTGGTGCCCTGCCCGGTCGAGTAGTAGATGTCGAAGCCCGCGTCGACGGCGGGGTCGACGCCCAGCGCACCGGTCGGGGCGAGGGTCCCGGCGTTGGCCGGCGACTGCAGGACCGTCCGGTTGAGGGTGGTGTCGAGGTCGAAGAGCGTGGTGGCGGTGGCCGGGTCGAGGTCGTTGTTGGTGTAGGCCGCCGCGGTGACGCCGAGCGCGGTGGTGCCGGTGGTCGCCGGGGGGACGGCCGGGTTGGTCAGCGTGCCGTCGGCGACGGTGGTGCCGGCCGCCGGGGTGCCCGCCGGGTCGTCGAGGTTGTGGCGCAGGTTCTGGCCGGTGTCCGAGATGACCCGCAGCCGGTTGGCGGCGGGGTTGAAGTCCACTCCGAAGAAGGCGCCCTGGAGCGGGACGGTCAGCTGGGAGACCTTGGTGGCGCAGCCGCTGGTGTCGTCGAGGGTGTAGATGCCGCCCTGGTCACCGACCCCGTAGAGCAGGCCGTTCTGCACGCGGTAGTCGATGCCGACGATCCTCGCGTCGCCCGTGAGACCGGTGACCGCCCCGACGGTGCGGACCCGGTCGGGGTGGGTGACCGGGAAGTCCACGAGTGTCTGGTCGGCGGTGAGGCCGATGGCGTGGAGTTTCTCCCCGCCCTTGGCGTCGGCGGGGGTCAGCGCGGTGGCGCCGGGGGCGAAGGTCAGGCCGAGCGAGGCGGCGGTGAGGGCGGTGGCGACGGCTGCCGCCAGACGGTTGCGCATGGGTGCTTCCTCCGGTGGGTGGCGGGCCCCCGGGGTGGGGGCCCGCCACCCAGCAACGCACGGCGTCGGCCGCTCCCGCCGCTCGGCGCGGCCGTGGTTCACCCGGGAGGAGGCCGGGTCGGGGTGAAACCCGTGACCCGACCAGTCCGGCGGCCCTCGGTGTGCGAACACTCCGCTGCCGGGGCGTCGCGCCCCGGCCCAGGGGCACCGCGCCCCGGGTGCGCCCGGAGCGCGGGGAGGGCCTAGAAGTAGTGGACCACCGCCAGCCGGAAGCGGGCCTGTACGGCGATTCCCGCGCCCTCGTGCGCGAAGGTCACGTCCTGGTGCCGGGCCAGGCCGGGCTGCGTGACGTCCGCGCTGGAGATCGTCCCGAAGGACTCGCCCAGGGACAGCGGTGCGATGTCCTCCGCGAACAGCTCCCCGCCGAAGTCGAGGAAGTAGCCGAAGTACTTCGGTTCCGAGGGATCGAGGTTCTCCCCGACGGACAGGGCGATCCGCATCCCCGCGTCGACGGGCGTGGCTCCGCCCCGGAAGAGGCGGAGGGGGCCCTCCGGGAAGGTGAACACGTCGTGCCGTGCCATCTCCACCGCCGTGACGGCTCCGCCGGTCATCAGGACCTTGTTGTAGGTCACTCCCCGGAGCCCGCCCGACACCTCCACGTAATCGTCGGATCCGAACCCGCCGGTCTCGGCGTAGAACTCCTCCAGGACGACCTCGACGAGTTTCGCCATCGGGGACCTCCACCCGCGCGTCACTCCGCCCGGTCCCGGGCGCTGCGCCCGCCGGAGCGGAGGATCTTCCCCGGCATCGCAGCCGGGCGGCGGCCCCGCGCATCGGTCGGGTCCCCACGGCCGAGGGCCCGTCCGGCCGCCGCGGGGTGCGGCCTGCGCCACCTCCGGGACCAGTGGGCCGGGATCCGCCGGGGCGCGGGAAGGACCTCGCACCGGGCCGTCCACGGTACGGCCGGCAGGACAGCGCCGCGCCGCCGGACCGCGCCGCGCACTTCCGGCGCCCCCGACCGGCCCCGGTATCCGCCCGGCGGGCACCCGCGCCGGGTCCCGGCTTCCGTCGCATGACATCGTGGACCCATGTGCGGACGCTTCGTTTCCACCACGACTCCCGTCGACCTGGTCGCCCTGCTCGGGGAGATGCGCTGGGACCCCGCCGAAACCCTCGCCCCGAACTGGAACGTCGCACCGACCGACCCGGTGGCGGCCGTGCTGGAGCGCCTCGACCGGGAGTCCGGTGAGCTGGTGCGGCAGGTGCGCCCGGTGCGCTGGGGTCTGGTGCCGTCCTGGTCGAAGGACGCGTCCGGCGGCGCGCGGATGATCAACGCGCGGTCGGAGACCGTCCACGAGAAGCCGGCCTACCGGAAGGCCTTCGCCGAGCGGCGCTGCGTGATCCCGGCCGACGGCTACTTCGAGTGGCGGCCCGTCCCGGCGGGCGAGGGCCGCAAGGCGTACAAGCAGCCGTACTTCCTCACCACCGGGGAACCGATGCTGATGGCCGGCCTGTACGAGTTCTGGCGCGACCCGGCGGTGCCCGAGGACGACCCGGCCGCGTGGCTGGCCACCGCGACCGTCGTCACCCGGGACGCCACCGACAGCGCCGGCCGGATCCACGACCGGATGCCGCTGACCATCGCCACCGCCGACCTCGCGACCTGGCTCGACCCCGCGACCACGGATCCCGACGAGCTCCACCACCTGCTGCACACCCCGGGCGGCGGCGACCTCACCGTCCGCGCCGTCTCCACCGCGGTGAACAGCGTCCGCTCCGACGGCCCGCAGCTGCTGGACGAGGTGCCGGACCCGCTCGGCCTCGCCGGGTAGCGGCCGGGCCTGCGGTTCCGGCGGCGCGACCGGTGGCGCGTCGGACCGGGGCGGTCAGGCGGGGGCGGTCAGGCGGGCGGGACGTCGGGACGGAAGGCCAGGAGGGCGATGTCGTCGCGGGCGTCGGGGACCTGGGCGAGCAGGTGGTCGCACAGATCGTCCAACGGACGGTCGCGCGCCCGGCCGGCCGTGTGCGCGAGCCGGTCCAGGCCCGTGGTCAGGTGCTCACCGGGGACTTCGACGAGTCCGTCCGTGTAGAGGATCAGGGTGTCACCGGCGGCGAGGCCGGCCCGGTGGGTCCGGCGCTCCTCGGCGGGGGCCACGCAGAGCGGCACGTCCGTCAGGTCCGACGTGAGGTAGCGGGCCGGGCCGTCGGCGGGCAGCAGCAGCGGGGGCGGGTGTCCGGCGTTGGACCAGGCCGCGAACCAGCCCCGGCCGGAGCGGGTGAGCTGGACGTGGACCGCGGTGGCGAAGGAGCCGATGCCGAGGCCCTCGGCGGCCCGGTCGAGCGCGGACAGGGTGTCGGCGGGCGTGTGCCCGGGCGTCGCGTTGTAGGCGACCGAGCGCAGCATGCTGCGGAACTGGCCCATCGTGGTGGCGGCGGTGAGGTCGTGGCCGGCGACGTCCCCGATGGTCAGGGTGAGGGACCCGTCGGGCAGGAGGAAGGCGTCGTACCAGTCGCCGCCGACCTCGGCGGTGCGGTTGCCCGGCTGGTAGCGGGCGGCGAGCCGGGCGCCGGGGACGGCCGGCGGCTCGGTGAGCAGGGCCCGCTGGAGGATCAGCGCGGCGTGGCGGGTGCGCTGGAGCTCCAGGGTCTGGCCCAGCGCGCCCTGTGCGCGCTGGAGGACTTCCTGGAGGAGGTCGATGTCGCCCCGGCCCGGCGGGGGCGAGCCCTGGCAGGTGGCGGCCGCGGCGAGGGCGGCAGGGGTGCCGTCGATGACCAGGGGCAGCAGGGTGAGGCTGGTGGCGCCGGCGGCGGCCAGCCAGCGCGCGGACTCCTCGGGCACCACGCCGGCGGGGATCTCGCCCGGCGGGAAGGTCAGCAGGGCCGGGGTGCGGTCGGCGACCGCGCGCAGGGCCACGGGTCCGAGCCGGAACGTCTGCCCCCGGAGCGGGGGCAGCGGGGGCAGTCCCGCGCGGGAGGTGGAGGCGATGCGGGTGCCGGTCGTCGCCCCGTGGCCCCGTTCGGAGAGCAGGAACACGGTGCAGGCGTCCGTGAGCTCGGGCACCACCAGCCCCGCGACGGCCGCGAAGGCGTCCTCCGGTCCCACGCTCTCGGTGACGGCCATGGTGTCGGCGAGGAGCCGTTCGCGCAGCCGGGTGCGCCAGCGGTCCTCGACGTCGGCGGTCGCACCGACCCACTCCACGAGCTCGCCCTCGCGCACGATCGGGACGCCGCGGGCGGTGATGTGGCGGTACTCGCCGGAGGCGAAGCGCAGCCGGTAGGTGTGTTCGAACATGGCAGGCTCACCGGCCTCCGCCTCCATCCAGCGTTCCCGCAGGCCGGCGCGGTCGTTGGGGTGGACCAACGACATCCAGGCCTCGTCCATGGTGTCGCGCCAGGGGTGCCCGGTCAGCCGCTCCCAGCCGGGGACCAGCTCGGTCATCGCGCCGTCCGGCTGGGCGGTCCACACCAGCTGGGAGACGGCCGAGACGAGGGCCTCGTAGCGCTGGAGGGCGTGCAGGCGTTCCGTCGACAGGCGCTGGGCGCGCTGGGCGGAGTGCACCTGCCCGGTGGTGTCGATGGCGGCGACGAGGACGCCGGGGCCGAAACGGGAGGCGACCGGCGAGCAGCTGTAGACGAAGTGCCGGTGCTCGCGCTCCCCGTCGCCGGAGCCCTCCAGGGTGCGCGGGGTGGTGACCTGTCGGGCGGTGGTGTCGGCGAGGACGAGGTCGAGGGTGTCGACGAGTCCCTCCTCCTGCGGTTCGGTGAACAGCTCGCCGACGGGCACGCCGAGCGGCCGGGGGCCGAACAGGTCACGGAAGGCGTCGTTGCGGTAGACCAGGCGGTGTTCCCGGCCGGCCGTCAGCGCGATCGCCACGATCGCCCGGTCGAAGACCTCCGGGGTCAACTGCGGCTCGAACACCCGTGACGGCCCCTTTCCGGTTTCCGGACGACGGACGACGGACGACGGACGACGGACGACGGACGACGGCAGGACACTCAGGCCCGGTGTCGGCGGCAGGCGGGACCGCCGTTCGGTCGGCAGGTTCCGATGCAATGGAACCACCGATGGGCCGCACTCCGCATCCAAGGCGCCGCCTCGCGCGGTCACCGCGGGTGACGGCGCCCCGGGTCGGGGCCGGGGCGCCGCCGGGCGGTCACCCCGTGGCCGTCCACCTCAGCAGGGCCGCGCCGAGCGACATGCCGCCGCCGAACCCGGCGAGCAGCACCAGGTCGCCCGCGCGCAGGTGGCCGCCCCGGTGGGCCTCGTCGAGGGCCAGGGCCACCGACGCGCTGCCGGTGTTGCCGTACCGCTCCAGCGTCCGGTGCGTGTGCGCGTGGTCCAGGCCGGCCAGGGTCACCAGCTCGCCCAGCAGCACGCCGTTCGCCTGGTGCGGCACGAAGTGGTCGACGTCGGCCAACCGGTGGCCGGTGCGCTCGACCAGCGTCCGGACCGCTCCGGGAACGTGCTCCACGGCGAAGTCCCGGACGGCCCGGCCCTTCATCCGGAAGAAGTGGCCGCCGTTCTCGACGGTGTCGTGCGTGGCCGGGTGCCGGCTGCCGCCGGCCTCCACCCCGATCAGCCCGTGCGCGTGCCCGTGCCCGGTCAGCTCCACGTCCACGAAACCGCCCTCCGGCACGGCACCGACCAGCGCCGCCCCGGCGCCGTCACCGAACAGCACCACCGTCCTGCGGTCGGTGGGGTCCAGGATCCGCGAGTACACGTCGGCGGCGACCACCAGCGCGTACGCGCCGGGCTCCTGGGCCACCAGGGCCCGGGCCAGAGCCAGGCCGTAGACGAAGCCGCTGCAGACGACGTTGATGTCGAAGCACGCGGCGCCGTGCGCGCCGAGTGCGTCCTGCACCAGGTGCGAGGTGGGCGGCTGCGGCGAGTCGGGCGTCGAGGTGGAGACGATGAGGTAGCGCAGCGCCGAGGCCGGCAGCCCCGCCTGCCGGAGCGTCCGTGCCGCGGCCTCGGCCGCCAGGTCCGAGGTGGCCTGGTCCGGTGCGGCGTAGCGGCGGGCGGCGATCCGCGTCTTCCGCTCGATCCACTCCGGGGTGACACCGGCCGGCCCGGCGATGTCGGCGCCGGTCACGATCCGCTCGGGGACGTACGACCCGGTGGCCAGGATCCCGGTCCCGCCCATCGTCACACCCGCGCCGTCGACGCGTACCGGCGCCAGGAGGTGAGCCGCTCGGCGCCGATCCGTGCGCGGGCGTCCGGGTCGGTCACCCCCAGGCCCTCCGCGGGCGCCAGGCAGAGCACGCCGACCTTGCCGATGTGCCGGTTGGTCTGCACCAGGCGCAGCGCCTCGCCGGTCTCCTCGAGGGGGAAGACGTCGGTGAGGATCGGCACCAGGCCGCCCTGCCGGAACAGCCTGGCGGTGTCGAACTGCTCCTGAAGGTTGGCGATGTGACTGCCGATCACCCGCTTGAGGTTCATCCACAGGTAGCGGTTGTCGTACTGGTGCTGGTAGCCGGTGCTCGACCCGCAGGTGACGACGATGCCGCCGCGCCGCACGACGTGCACCGAGGTGCCGAACGTGGCCCGGCCGACGTAGTCGAAGGCGACCCTGGGGTCCTCCCCGAGCTCGGCCCGGATCCTGCGGCCGAGCCGCTTGCCGTACTCGATCGCGTCCGCCGTGCCGTCCGAGTCGTCGCCCATGCCGATCTCGCGCCGGTCGATGATCACGTCGCAGCCCTGCTCGCGGAGGATCTGCGCCTTCCGGTCGGAGCTCACCACCCCGACCGCGATGCCGCCGCCGTTCTTGACCATCTGCACGGCGAACCCGCCCAGGCCGCCGGTCGCGCCCCAGACCAGCACGACGTCGCCCTGCTTGATCTGCGCGCCGTGGTGGCCGACCAGCATGCGGTAGGCGGTGCCCGCGCACAGCGTGATCGAGGCGGCCTCCTCCCAGGTCAGGTGCGGCGGCTTGGGCACCAGCTGGCTGGCCCGCGCGACCGTGTAGTGGGCCAGGCCGCCGAAGTTGGTCTCGTAGCCCCAGGCCCGCCCGCCGGGGCCCATCATGCCGTCGTCGTGCGCGCCCGGCTCCTGGTCGTCGACGTAGGCCGGGCTGACCATGACGTGGTCGCCGACGTTCCAGTGCCGCACGCCGTCGCCGACCCGGACCACCACGCCGGCGGCGTCCGAACCGACGATCTGGTGCGGCAGGTCGTGGCGGGCCGCGTATCCGCCCTGCCGGGCGAGCCGGTTCAGCGCCGTGAACGTCGAGATCGGCTTGAACATCGCCGACCACACGGTGTTGTAGTTGATCGAGCTGGCCATCACCGCGACGACCACCTCGTCCGGGGCCAGCCGGGGCATCGGCACCGGGCCGACGTGCAGCGACCGCCGGACGTCGGGGTCGGCGTCGCCGTCGAAGATCCCGACGTCCGAGGCCCGCAGGTGCGCCGCGGGGAACAGATCGGGCAGCGGGAGCGCGCCGAGTTCCTCCGGGGAGGCACCGGAGAGCACCGCTTCGGCCAAGATATCCATGGAAGAGTCCTCGCGTTCGCGAACGGGTGTGCGGTCAGCCGGTGGCGTCGAACGCGGCGGCGTCACCGACGTCGCCGACGGCCGGCACCGGGAAGGGGGAGGCCGCGCCGGGCCGGACCGGTGCGCCCTCGCGGCCGGCGCCGGCGGCCCCGGGGCGGTGCGGACGGCCGGACGGTTCGCCGGAGGACCGCCCGCGCAGGGCCGGCGCGACGCCGGCACCGGGCCACCGGGTGGACGTCGCCGTCCCGGTCGGCGTGTGCATCCGGCTCTCCCCCCGCTTGCCGTGCTCCCCACCCCGATCCTTGGGGCCGACCGTGCCCGTTCACACCCCAGCGTCGCCCCTACGGGTCCGACGCCTTCCGTGGGACCCGGGGCGCCGCCGGACGGGACGGCCGCCGGCGCCCCGGGACCGCTCACGCGGCGGGTACGAGCGTCACACCCGCCGCCGCCGCGAGGGCCGCGTCGGCGGCCTCGCCGGGTGCGCAGGAGCGCCGCAGGGCGGCCAGCAGCCGCGGGTCCAGCCGGGCCGAGGCGGCCCGCCGCCCCGGGTCCACCAGCCGGGCGGCCTCCGCCAGCCATGCGGAGGACGCCGGCACACCCAGGAACCCGGCCAACCGGGTCAGCTCCGCCGGGGCGTCCGCGACCAGGGCCTCGTAGGAGATCATGGTCCACTCCTCGGAGGGCAGCCGCAGCAGTTCGTCGGCGCCCTCGCTGACCATCGTGGACCACAGCGCACCGAACGCGGTGACCGGGATGTCCCGGCGCATCAGCCGCGGCAGTTCCGACGGGAGCGCCAGCAACCGGCCCAACTCCTCCGGGAGCAGCCGGAACTGGGCCTCCCCCAGCTCCCCCGGGGAGGCGACCCCGGCGATCCGGGCGGCCTCCTGGCCCAGCAGCATCTGCCGGAACCCGGGGTGCCGGCTCATCGACAGCGCCGAGTCGGCACCGTCCCGGGTGAGGTAGACGAACCTGGCCTCGGGGAACTGCGCCCGCAGCGCGGGCAGCATCCCCAGCGACCCTCCGGACCGCTCCACGGGAACCGGCCGGTCGAAGCGTTCGGCCAGGTGGGCGAAGAGCGCCCGGTACTGGTCCGCGATCGGACGGGCCGGCCAGCCCGGCACCTCCCCGGCCAGCTCGTCGTGGAGCGCGTCCGGGTCGTCGGAGAGCATCGGCAGCGTCATGTGGCAGATCGCCGGGACACCCTCGACCGGGTCGAACCGCCCGGTCCCGTACGGGTAGATCAGTTCGGAGACCTTGAGTCCCTCGGCGACCATGATGTCCATGGTCGGCTCGGGCTCGCTGAGCATCCGCCAGAACTGCGCGCCGTCCGGGGCCCCGTCGAGGTAGCCACGGCTGCGCACGGTGCTGAAGAGCTCGCTCAGGCTGAGCACCTCGGGGTGGGCGCGCAGCATCCGGGAGACCAGCGTCGACCCGCACCGGCCGGTACTGATGACGAACGTCGGAGTCATGGACCGTCCTCAGAGCGAGAGGGAGAGCAGCTGGTCGCTGATCAGGTTGATCACCGCACGCTGGTGCTTGGCGAGGTAGAAGTGGCCGCCCTCGAAGGAGCGCAGCTCGAACTCCCCGGTGGTGTGGTCGGCCCACGCGCCGGCCTCGTCCAGGGTCACCTTCGGGTCGCTGTCGCCGGTCAGCGCGATGATCGGGCAGTCGAGCACCGGTCCGGGCCGGTACCGGTAGGTCTCGGCGGCCGTGTAGTCGCTGCGGATCGCCGGCAGGATCATCCGCAGCAGCTCCAGGTCACCGAGGATGCGGGCATCGGTGCCGCTGAGGGTCTTCAGCTCCGCGACGATCTCGTCGTCGCCGAGCTTGTGCACGTTCTCGTCGCGGTGCCGGGAGGGGGCGCGGCGGCCCGAGGCGAACAGCGTGACGGGGGCTTCGAGCTGCTCGCGCTTCATCCGCACGGCGACCTCGAACGCCACGGTGGCGCCCATGCTGTGGCCGAAGAACGCCAGCGGGCGGTCCATCAGCGGGCGCAGCGCGGCGAAGGCCTCGTCGGCCAGCTCGGCGACGGTGGTCAGCGGCCGCTCGTGCCGCCGGTCCTGCCGGCCCGGGTACTGCAGCGCCACCACCTGGACGGTCGACTGCATCGCGTCGGAGACCGGGTAGAAGAAGCTGGCCGATCCACCGGCGTGCGGGAAGCAGACCAGGGTGACCTCGCTCGGTTCGTGGTGGAACCGGCGGACCCACGGGTTGTCGTACTCGACGTTGGTCATCGGGAGGAGGCTTTCGGTTCGAGAGGGGACGAGGGCGTGGAGGAGAAGGAGGAAACGGGAGCGGAGGAGGACGGACCGGGGGCTGCGGGGGATCCGGCCGACGCGGCGAGCCAGTCGTCGACCGCCCGTGCCGTGGTCGCGGCGTGCTCCTCCATGACCGAGAAGTGGTTGCCGGGGGTGTCCACCGTGCTGTGCGGCAGCGTCCACGACGAGCGCCAGTCACCGTCGCGCGACCAGCCGAACATGGGCTCGGTGGCCCGGACGAGCAGCGTGCGGGCCCGGATCGGGGTCGGCTGCCACCCGTGGAACAGCCGGACGTAGCCGCCCATCGCGGTCAGCCGGGTGTCGTCCATCGGGACGTAGCCGTCCTCCCGCTCGATCATGCCGGCGCTGAGGACCGGCTGGATGCCCGCGAGCGCCTCGACGTCGTGCGAGTAGATGTCGATGAGCACCAGCGCGTCCACGGCCGCGCCGGCACGCTCCAGTTCGGCGGCCACCGCGTGCGCGAGCATGCCGCCCGAGGAGTGTCCGACCAGCGCGATCGGCGATTCGCCGGTGTGCGCCAGGATCGCCTCGGCCTGCGCCGAGACCACCGCCTCCACCGTCGCCGGCAGTGGCTCGCCACGGCCGAACCCGGGCGCGGCGACGGCCGCGACGTCCCGCCGGCCGCGCAGGGCGCCGGCGAACCGGACGTACTGGTGCGGGCCGGAGATGGCCAGGATCGAGGGCAGGCAGACGAGGCCGGGCGCGTCCGTGCCCCCGGCCAGCCGCACCACCGGAACCGGCGCGGGCAGCTCGCGACTCGTCCGGAAGGCCGGGCGGAACTCCGACGCGGCGACCAGCAGGCCGAAGAAGTCGCCGCTGCGCCCGGTGGCGGAGGCTTCCCGGAACAGCGTGCCGAGGGTGCCGGCGGCCTCCTCCGGCGCGGGCCGGTCCCCGTCGCCGGGCGCGAACTGCCCGGCGAGGTGGGCCACGAGGGCATCGGGGGTGGGGTGGTCGAACAGCAGCGTGGTCGGCAGCCGCAGTCCGGTGGCCGCGCCGAGCCGGTTGCGCAGCTCCACCGACGTGAGCGAATCGAATCCGGCCTCCAGGAAGGGCCGGTGCGGGTCGAGGGTGTCGGACCCGGTGTGGGCGAGGACGACAGCGGCCTGCCGGGCGACCAGGTCGGCCAGCGCCTCCCGCCGCTCGTCGGCGGGCAGTTGCGCCAGCCGGCGCTGGAAGGCCGCGAGCGCGGACCGGTCCGGCACACCTCCCCCGGACCGGCCCGCCGGGGCGAGCCCGGCCAGGATCTCGGGGAGCGCCCCGGCGGCCCCGGCGGCACGGAGTCCGGCCAGGTCCAGGGAGACCGGGACGACGAGCGGACGTCCCTCGGCGAGCGCGGCGTCGAGGGCGGCGAGTCCCTGCTCGTCGGTGAGTGGGAGGACTCCGCCCTGGCGCAGCCGCCGCCGCTCGGCGTCGGTGAGGCTCTCACCCATGCCCGCGCCCCACAGGCCCCAGGCGAGCGACGTCGCCGGGACTCCCTGCGCGCGCAGCTGGGTCGCGTACGCGTCCAGGAACGTGTTGGCGGCGGCGTAGTTGGCCTGGCCCGGGTTGCCGACGACGCCGGCCACCGAGGAGTAGAGGACGAAGGCACTGAGCGTCCTGCCCTCCGTCGCGGCGGCGAGGTTGCGCGCGGCGTCGACCTTGGAGCGCAGCACCGCGTCGAGGCGCTCGGGCGTCAGATCGGCGAGGAGCGCGTCGTCCAGCACACCGGCGGCGTGGATCACCGCCGTCAC
>NZ_JAQYWW010000944.1:0-515 GCF_036322525.1 Streptomyces sp. BE20
ACGAAAGTCGGTAACACCCGAAGCCGGTGGCCTAACCCGTAAGGGGAGGAGCCGTCGAAGGTGGGACCAGCGATTGGGACGAAGTCGTAACAAGGTAGCCGTACCGGAAGGTGCGGCTGGATCACCTCCTTTCTAAGGAGCACATGGCCGCTTGCAGGCGAATGTTCTGCACGGTCGCTCATGGGTGGAACGTTGACTATTCGGCACACTGGGTTGGCATTCGTTAGTACTGCTTCGGCGTGGAAGACGGATTGTTGATCGAGTGTGTCGGGCACGCTGTTGGGTCCTGAGGGAACGGAAACGTTGTCTCAGTACCGCCGGCCCCATGCTTGTGCAGGTGGGTGGCTGGTCGTTGTTTGAGAACTGCACAGTGAACGCGAGCATCTGTGGCCAAGTTTTTAAGGGCGCACGGTGGATGCCTTGGCACCAGGAACCGATGAAGGACGTGGGAGGCCACGATAGTCCCCGGGGAGCCGTCAACCAGGCTTTGATCCGGGGGTTTCCGAATGGGGAAA
>NZ_JAQYWW010000945.1:0-336 GCF_036322525.1 Streptomyces sp. BE20
CAAGTTCGAGATCATCAGCGACGGCAAGCAGTCGTACGTGAAGCCGGACAAGGAGTTCTGGACCGCCATCGCGGGCAAGGAGGGGGCGAAGGCCGCCGCGCTGACAAAGGGCCGCTACCTGTCGGGCCTCCATGACTCCGAGATGAAGGACCTCACCTCGGTCTTCAACCGCCCCGACTTCACCGCGACGATAGTCTCGGACGACTCCGGCAAGAGCGAGGCCACCACGGGCGGGGCCGCCACCGTCAACGGCCAGACGGCCTTCAGCCTCAAGGTGAAGGACCGGAAGGGCGAGGAGTCGACGATCCACGTCGCCACCGAGGGCAAGTTCTACCC
>NZ_JAQYWW010000946.1:0-2876 GCF_036322525.1 Streptomyces sp. BE20
CGGGTTGGTGGCCGTGGTCACTGCACCTCTTCCTATTCCTGGTACGGGAACGCGTCGAGGGGCCCCGGCGCCGTTGCGGCTCCGGGGCCCCGAAGGGGAACAACACCATCTACCGGCCTGGGCCGGTCCTCTGTTTCCGCAGTGCCCCGGGGGATGGGGCGTGCGGGGATCGCGTATGCGTGACCGGAAACCACCGTCCTTCGTAGCTGGGGGGTCTGCGGTGTCCGCCCGGACTGAACTGCTGCCTCACGGGCCGGGCGATCCTGATGGCGCTTGCGCCCTCCGTTCTTCCTCTGCGTCACTGACATTCCTGCGAACTGCGGTTTCACACGGGTACTGCTGGTACTGCGCACTGCTTCGGCAGCCCTTGACTGCCACCCGGTCCGGCTGCCGGCTCCATCGCCCGTCCTGCTCACGAGCCCGGCGTGGAACCCCGCTGTCCGGACCTCCCCGGCACGCGCGCCCGCAGTCCGGCGCCTTTGCAGGGGTACTGCGCCCTGCTGAACTGCGTTGACTGCGAATCGACTTCACTCAGTGAAGTGCGATACCGCCTCGTGGTGGCCCCTGATCACTGCGGGCCGCCCGGCCCGGCCACCGGTCCTGTCGCCGCACTGCACTTCCTTGGCTTCAGGGCCCCGCAACCGTGCCGACCTGCGAACTTCCGTCACGCTTCCCACCAGTTCGTGTCTGGCGGGTACCTCTCGACTGCTGGCTACGAGAGAAACACTAACCACAGCCGACATCAATGTCTACTCCCGCCAGAACAGATTTTTCCGTGTCCGAGGGGAAGGTAGTCTTCGGCCAGAACCGAGACGGACAAGCGCCCCGCCCCGGCGCCGCAGGGGTTCCAAGGAAGCGGGAAGGACGGCGCCCGATGACGGAAGGGACACCGCCGGCGGTGCCCGTCCCCGGAACCGCCCCTCACACCCCCGCGCACGAGGAAGTCCCTGCCGGCGGCCTCGCCGAAGCCGTCCGCGACCGCGGAGAACACGTCCTGCGCCGTCCCCTGGCCCACTTCGCCGAACAGGCCGCCGTTACCGGCCTCCCAGCCCTCAACCCCACCCGCACCCGCACCCGCATCGGTGCCGGCACCGGCACCGGCACGCAGTACGACGGTGTCCACCGGCAGGGCGGGCCCACACAGGGCCGAACGCACCGCCCCTGCGCAGCTGTGACCGAAGGGTGTCGGGGACGGGAGCGGTGGCGCTACCGGGCGAGGAGGGCGGTGACGGTCTTGCCGCCGGTCTGCCGGGGGGTGACGGTGGTGGTGTGGGCGAGGCGGTTGACCATGGGCCAGCCGAATCCGCCGGTGCCGGCGGCGAGGTCGGGGGTGCGCATGCGCGGCGGTCGCGGGCTGCGGCCGTGGACGGCCACCTCGACGCCGTCCGTGTACGCGGTCAGGTCCAGCGCGAACGTGCCGCCCCCGTGGCGCAGGGCGTTGGTCACGAGTTCCGAGACGACGAGGACCACCGCGGCCGCGGCCTCGGGTGCGAGGGTCGGCACGAGGCCCGCGAGGAATCCGCGCGCGCTCTCGCGCGCACCCTCGACCGAGAGGACCCAACCGGGAGCTTCGACAGCGACGCTCACCGTGTCCATCAGGTCACCTGCTCCCCGGGGCACCAACCCCTCTCCGGCCTGCCCGACCCTCATTCCACGACAGCCCGAGCACCAACCCCACCACAACCATCCCGCAACCGGCACCCGCCGTTCTCCGGGCAACGGGCAACGGGCCAGGTTCTGACGGCGGGCCGACCCCGGACCGGCGCGGGGGCGGCCCGGCGACGGTAGTGCCGTCTGACCGGCGGCGGCCCCGGTCACCAGGACCACGGCGACGGCCTGTGCGGGATTCCGGGCGGCCGGACGCCAGCGGGGGCGACCGTGGGCCAGACCTCCGGGGGGTGCGGACCGGGGCATCAGCCTGGACTTCCGACGGACCGGTCACATCATCGTGGTGGGCGAGGCCGGTAGCGGCAAGACCTCCGCACTTTCGCTCTGTACCCGCCCACACCCGATGTTCTGTCAGCGGCGGTGGGCGAATCGACCGGGGACGTCCTGGGAGGGCGTACCGGGTCCGCGAGGGATCCACGTGCTCCGTCCGTCGGCCGGGACCGCCGGCCCGGGGGCCGCTTCGACCAGTTCGCGGACGAGATGGTGGTCCGGGGCCCAGCGGCAGGCGGGATCCGTCCGCCGGGCGTCGCCGGTAAGGGCGAACGCCTGACAGCGGCAGCCGCCGAAGTCCCGCTCCCGCTGCGGGCAACTGCGGCACGGCTCGTTCATCCAGGCGGTGCCCCGGTAGGCGTCGAAGGCCTTCGAGTGCTCCCAGATCCACTCCAGGGAGTGGTCCCCGGTGTTCGGCGGGTCGAGTCCCGGCAGGGTGTGGGCGGCCGGACAGGGCAGAGCCGTCCGGCGCCACGGTGAGCGAGATGACTCCCCACCCGCCCATGCACGGTTTCGGCACACCCTCGAAGTAGTCCGGAACGACCCATTCGCGGCCGAGGCCGCGTGGCAGCAGAACGGCGCCGACCCGACGGGAATAGGACGACGGCTACCCTGATCAAACCATTGTTCGCATGTGGAGAGGCTGGTTGCCCATGTTCCTGGGTCTACGAGTGGTGGTGTATCCGGCGCCCGACCTCGCCGCCGGCAAGGCGTGGTGGACCTCGGTCCTCGGTGTGGAGCCCTACTTCGACGAGCCGTTCTACGTCGGCTACGACGTCGGCGGCTACGAGCTGGCTCTGAGCCCGCGTGCCGACCCCGCCGACGGCCCCGTGACCTACTGGGGCGTCGCCGACGCCGACACGGCCCTGCAGCAACTCGTCACCGCGGGAGCAACCGTCAAGGAAGGGGTGCGCGACGTCGGCGGATCCATCCGCGCC
>NZ_JAQYWW010000947.1:0-36345 GCF_036322525.1 Streptomyces sp. BE20
CCGGGGTGTGCAGCCTCCCACGGTGCTGCACACCCCGGGCTCCAACCCCCTCCCCGGACGCCCTCCGGGAAGGGGACGCGGAAGAGCAGCGGGTCCCCCCACCGATCACGCCTGAGCTCACCGCGCGGACCGCGCCCGGAATGCCTCCCCGGGAACGCGGCCCGGACCGCGCCGGCCTCGCTACCCGGCGCCGGCACCGGCCCGTGAAACACCACGGCCGATGCCGCTGGTGGGACCCCTCTCGTGCGGGGGTCCCACCATCACTCCCAGCGTCCACGACCACGAACGGCTCACCGTGACCATCGGCATCCAGCCCCGCAACGGCATCCCGCGCTCACCGTCTGTCCTCGGCACCCCGTGTCCCAGGTGCAACGACCACCTGATCCTTGACCGGACCGGCCAGCAGACGCTGGAGATGATCGCCGGCGGCATGGCCGACGACGAGATCACCGAACGGAACGGCTGGAGCCCGGGGCAAGTGCAGTGGCACGTCCGCGGCATCCTCGAACGCCTGGAATCCCGCAGCCGGGTCCAGGCTGTCGACATCGGGTACCGTGCCGGGCTGCTCCCGCCCCTGTCGAATCCGCCCAGCCTGAACCGACCGCTGGACCCGCTGGAGTTCTACGCGTTCGTCTCCTCCACCCGAGGCAACCCCCGGCGCGTCACGACGCGGCTGCTCGGCGTCGGTACCGAGGCCGTCAAGTCCGCCCTTCAGAGGGTCCACAAGCGGCTCGGGCTGACCGACGGCAAACGCTACGGCCCACGCGCCGTCTACCTCCTCCACAACGCGAAGCTGCTGCCCGACTCCCATCCGTGCCTGTGCCAGCCCCTCGAACCACTTCCCTCGCCTGGCGAACTCGCATGCCTCAGGCAGGAGTTCGACGCAGCGCTGATAGGTGGGCAGGGCACACCCTGCCCCCGGTGCGGTGTTCAGGTGAAGCTCAACATGACCGACTACCGGGCCCTCGTCCTGATGGCCCGGGGTCTGAGGAATCCCGAGATCGCCGAGATCCTCAAGACGGGCAGTCGCTTCGTCGCGTTCCGCATCAAGAGGCTCCGAAAGGTACTGGAAGTCGCCGCCCGCCGCCCGATCAACAGGGCCGGGGCCGTCGACTTCGGTTGGCGAGCAGGGATCCTGCCCGTACCGGCCAACCTGCCCGCACCCCCGCCGGTGATCGAGGACCGCGCTCTGACGGTCATGCGGCTGATCGCCCAGGGCTCCACCACGCTCCAGGCCGCAGAAGCCATCGGGGTCGTTCAGGAGACCGTTGCGAGGGCGCTGCGGCGCACCTACGAACAGGTCGGCGTCACCGGCTTCTGTCAGTCGGTCGAGGCCGTCTACCGGCTCCACGGCCTGGGCGTACTGCCCGACGGACACCCCTGCGGCTGCACGCCTTCGCCCGGCGCTGCCCCGACCGCGGGGACCTGATGACGCCCCCCACCGCGGGCGCCTGCCGTCCCGGTCCCATCTGCCGCTCCCACCCGAGCCCCACCAAGGAGGTCCCGGTGCTCCTGCCCCCGTCCCTCAGCGCCCTGCTCGGCCCGTTCACCCCGGCCGCCGTCCCCGACACGGCTGACCTCCTGGACGCCACCTGGCAGGTCGACGCAGCAATCGACCACGTCCTCAAGCTCCTCGACCCCGACCCGGCCGGCCTCGCCGACGGCTCCTTCACCGGACCGACCGGCACCACGCTCATGCTCGCCGCCCCCGACCGCCACACCCCCGGCCTCTACCTCCGGCTCCCGGACGGCGGCACCACCCCCACGACGACGACGGCCCCGGTCGCGACCGTCACCCTGCCCCTGGCCGGTACCCTCCACCTCGCCGCCTACCGTCACCGCGTCGACGCCGTTCGCGGACGACCGCAGTACCTGCGCACGCTCGACCCCGGCCAACTCGCCGTCATCCACACCGGCGCCACTACGTCCCTGACCGGCAGCGCCGACAGTGCACAGCTCATCGTCGCGCACCAGCCGCCGGCACACCGCGGATCCCTGCCGCTCACGGTGGCCGACTGCCGGCGGGCCGGCGAGCACGCCCGGGCCTGCCTCACGGCACCACCCGAACAGCACGACAAGTACTTCCGCACCCAAGGGCACTGGCTCGGCGACATCCCCGCGCTGCACCCCACCGACCTGGACAGGTTCCACCACCAGAGCGCCCCCGCGCTCACCCGGCTGGCAGCCGACCGGCCCCTGATGAACCGGCTCGTCGAAACCCTCCGCTTCGACCCGGAGAGGTTCGAAGCCAGCCGCACCACTCTCCTGACGGACCGCCTGGTCCTCCACGCCGCCGAACAGCGCGGCTTCGAGATCCGGCTGAACGCCTCGTTCCGCCCGGACAACCAGCGCGTACCGCACGACCACGCCCACCCGCTCACCACACGGGTCCTGACCAGCGGGTACGTGCAGCACGTCTACCGTCGCACCGACCGGGGAACCGGCCCCTTCACCTCCCGGGACCTGGCACCCGCCGTCACCACCACCGAGCTGCCCGGCAGCACCTACAGCCTCGCTCCCGCCCTGGTCCACCAGGCGGTGATGCTGCCCGGCAGCACCACGCTGCAGCTGCGCGGTCCCCGCACCCGCACCGCGACCGCCGCGAGCGACCTCGTCCTGTCGCCGATCCACCGGCCGGCCCCCGACGACGGCGAACCCCTCCTGCACTCCCGCCCTCTCACGGACGCCGAGCACGAGACCCTGCGCGAACACCTGGTAGGTCAGGGCCTGCTGTCTGGTCGGCCTCGCGCTCACCTTTGACCAGGCCGAGGAGGGCCGGCAGACGCTCGCGGCCCTCCCTGGCGAGCACCGCCGGCAGATCGTCCGAGGTGCTCATGCCGCCGGGCCGCATCTCGATACCCGTGGCAGGTACCACGGCACGGCCGGGGCCGGCGGGCCGAACCCGACCCGGAAGACGGCGTCGTAGATGTCATCAGACTCAGCGACGGCGCCCACCGAAGCCGGCGCCGTGATCACCCACACCAGTTTGCCGGCCTCGGCAGGCCTTGGGTGGCGTGCGTGGTGTGGGCCGTACTGAGGGTCGGGTCGGTGGTCGGCGGCGCAGGTGCGGGGGGCTGGTTCGCGGGCGTGTGGGGCGCCGCGCGGTGGGCTTCGACGTGCTCGTGCGTCCTGTGCTGGTCCTGGCTGCCCATGAGGGTCCGTTCTGTGCGGTGGTTGATCGTCGAGAGGGATGGAGTTCCCACTTCCGGGGCACTCATGCGGCCGGTCACCCGCATGGCCGTAAAGCGCCATGCGTCGGGGGCGCGTGACCCCTACGGACACGCCCCCGAACCACGTGGCTCGTAGCGGGCGACGTCGTGGCGCGCCTCTCCTGCCCCGGCAAGTCCGGCCCCCGGGTGCGGAGGAAGTGTCCGCGCAGGTCAGCGAACGGTCGGAACGGGTCCGGGTAGCCCGTTCGGGTGGCGGTGAGGTTCGGCGGGCCGACGGGGCGGGCAGATCCCTCGACATGACGACATCTTCGACGAGGCGCCCTCGCCGCCGCCCGGCCGCCCGCGCCGTCCCCTCCACCGCTGCGCCCGCCCGCGTCCACGTGCCGCAGGCCTCGGCCCGGCCACGCGGAGCGGGCGGGTGCTGCCGGACGTGGTCCAGTGAGCACCTCGTGCGGGGCGGGGCGGTTGTGCGCACGACCTGGCACGAGCCCGCCTGCGCGACCTCGGATCGGGCGTGACAGCTCAGGCCCTTGGGACACCCGGTTCGGGCCCGGCGGCACGGTGGTGCGCCGCGACCTCCACCTCGGCCGGGAGTGGTCCGCCCGGCCTGTCGGGCGCTCGCCGACACCGGCACCGCGCTGCGCCCCGCCTCCTGGCCGGGCATCCGCTCCCTCACCCCCTCCACCTGTGCCACTGCCCTGGGCACCGGTGACGACGCCGATCGGGCGGAACCGTAGGTCCGCCGCCGGGCACTGACCGCCCTCGCCTCCGCCGGGACCGAACTCACCCGGCCGAACTCACCCGGATCGGGGAGGCGGTACGGGCCGACCACGCCTGCGAACCGCGGCGGCCGGTGGTGCTCCGCGCGCGTCTGCGGCAACCGCACCAAGGTCCGACCGGCCCCGGCCCGTGCCCCGCACCCGGAACGCGATCGGATGCCGGTCCGGGGCCGGTCGGGTGGCCGACCCGTCCGCCGCCCCTCCGGGCGGCTTCGGCACGGGAGCGGCCACAGCCGCGTGGTGAAGGCCGCCGGTCGCGCCAGCCTGACGACGGTGACGGTGACGAGTCGGCGTCCATTCTCCGCCACGTTCGCGTGCGTCACGTCTCCCGTCCGTGCGGGCACTCGGCGGTCTGTCGGCCGGGCCTGCGTCCGACACCCGTCCGGGCGTGCTTCGGTGAAACGGGGGCAGCCGACCCCGCAAGGCAACCGAGGCAGAGGGAGCAGCACCATGAGCGGACAGGAGCCCGCGATGCGGGCGCTCGGCTGGGCCAGGGCACTGCCCGTCTCCGGAGGCGTGCGGGCGGGCCGGATCTGGGCCCGGCGGCACCTCGACGAACTGGGCTGGACGGAACGCGCCCCCGAGACGGCCGATGCCGTCGTCCTCACGATCTCCGAACTCATCACCAACTCCCACGTACACGCCCGCAGCGACGCGGAGCTGGTGCTGACGTGGGACGGCAGCTGCCTGTACGTCAGTGTCCACGACGCGTCCAGCCAGGAGCCGCGCCCGCGCGAGGCCGGGCAGGACGCCGTCTCGGGCCGCGGTATGGCCCTGATCGACGCCCTCGCCGACACGTGGCAGACCCGGCCCGACGAGCGCGGCAAGACGGTCACCGCCTGCTTCCACCCGCCCGGACAACCGGGGCACTGACCCCGGCCGCCGACCGGTGCTGCCCCTGAGCCGCCCCTTTGGACGGCGCTCTGCGGGCCGCGCGGGCCACTTCTCGAAAAGGGAGTCGGATGAAGACGAGCAGACTGGTCGCCGGAGCGATGGCCGCGGCGACGACGGGGGTCCTCACGGCGGCACTGCACGCCGTGGCGGTTCAGGCGCGGAACAGACTGGAGCGCATGCTTCTTGACCAGGCGGAAGGCTTACGGGCCCGGTCGGGCGTGCCGCTCCGGCCCGGCCGCCGCCGCCCTCGACGCGCGGGGGTCGGGCACCGCGCACCTGCGGGCGGGTTCGGCGGTCGGCCGGTCGGGTAGGGTCCGCCCGCCAGTGCTCCCGGCCCGCCCCGGACCGCCCCGGGCCGGTCCGTGTCGCACGTACCCGGGGCGCACCCGGAGGGCACCAGGACGCGGCCCGCCTCGGGGCCGCGGACTCCGGTGCGTCACGCCATGGTGATTCCGGTCGTCACCGGATCTCCGAGCGGGGCTTCGTCGGCCGGCAGGCCGACCCTGCGGAGCGCATCCGCCGCGAGGTCCCGCGCCTCGGCCTCCGCCGCGCCGGAATCGGCGGCCTCGACCTCCAGCCGCAGGCTGAAGGCCGACGAGTCCGGGTAGAGGGTGAGGAGGTCCAGGTCCTCGGCCGCCCCCAGGTCCGTCTCGCGCGGATCGGACGCGCGCAGCGCACGGACCAGCTCCGCGCGGGTCTCGGGGGTCGGCTCGGTGAGGAAGGTGCCGGGAACGGTCACGACGTAGATGGTCATGCGACACGGATGCCCCGAAACGGCGGAGGAAACCCACCCTTCACACGCGGTGCCGCATTCGGCCCAAGACGCTCTGCCGGGCGCGCGACCTGCGGGGCGACCACGTCCTCACTGGTGCTGACCAACCTGGGCACCGTCACCGCCGGCCGCTCCACCGGCTCCAGATGCGCGTCGGCCGGCGCGGGGGGCCGACATCCGCGCGGCCACCGCGACCACCAGCAGGGCGACGGCCGCCCGGGTGCGAACCTTCGACCTCATCCGTGACCGGGCGCGCTGTGCGTCGGTGGGTGGGAGGTGCCGTGCCGGGCGGTGGCGGCGCTGAGTGCCACACGCGGTGTGAGGAGCACGGCGGGGTGGGCGGCCATGGTGAGGACTTCGAGGAAAGCGGCCTGGGCACGGCGGTCGTGAGTGCCGGCGGCGATGACCCGGTCGAGGTGGCGGGCGAGGAGTCGTCGGACCGGGGAGGGGGCTGGTCCTTCCGTGCCGCGAAAGGCGAGGTCCGCGGTGGTCGCGAGCATCCAGGGAGTGCTGTGGAGTGCGTCGAGGCGATGGTGGTACCGGCGGGCGAAGCCCGGTCGGACGCCCTGTCGGTCAAGGCTGGAGGCCAGCACGCGCGCGGAGAGCGCGGCGACGGTCATTCCCTGGGCGTAGACGGGGTTGAAACAGCAGCTCGAGTCGCCGATGGCGACCAGGTTGTCCGGCAGACCGCCGGCGCGCGCCAGGTGCCGTCGGCGGTTGGTGGTCGCGTTGGTGCATCTCACAGGGGTGAGGGGCTCGGCGTCGGTCAGGGCTTCGGCGATGGCCGGTGCTGGCAGCGATCGGGCGAAGGGTAGGAAGTCCTCCGCGGCGGGGGTGGGGCGGTCCCGACCGATTCCGTAGAGGGTGACGATCCAGCGGTCGCCCTCGACAGGGGCGATCGCACCGCCGCGGGTGGTGTGGGGGCCCATGGCCATGACGTAGCAACTGCGCCACAGCGCGGGCGGGCGGGGCAGGCGGAAGAGGCGGGTGGCATAGCCGGTGTGGGCGTTGACGACGGTTTCCGGCACGGGTGGACAGCCCAGACGGGCCAGCCACTGGGGGAGGTGGGAGCCGCGTCCGCCGGCGTCCACCACGAGATCGGCCGCCAGCTCCGAGACGGTGCCGGTGGTCAGGTCGCGGACACGGACGGCGCCCAGGTGCTGTGGGGAGCCGATGAGGCCGTCGGCCTGGGTGTGCTGGAGTAGGTGGACGCCTGGCACCGCGAGGACGCGCTGCCTGACGGTCGCCTCGATCAGCGGGCGGCTGGCGCCTACGGCGTGGAGGCCGGAATCGAACCGGACGCCCCACCCGTGTCGGGTGGCCAGCGCGAGGTCGCGGCCGACGTCGATGCGATGGCCGCCGCGGTCGCTCAGCTCGTCGGTGAAGTCGGGGAGCAGGGCGTCGATGGCGCGCAGGCCTCCGGTGAAGAGGGCGTGCACGTGCCTGTCCTGAGGGGTCCCCCTGCGGTTGGCGGGCGTGGCGGGCAGCCGATCGCGGTCGAGGACGACCACGTCCGGATAGTGGTCGGCGAGGACGCGGGCGGCGAGCAGGCCGGCGATGCCGGCGCCGACGATCACGGCGCGGCGTGAATCCGCGTGGTTCGGTGGTTCGGTGGTGCTCCGGACCGCCCTGAGACGCTCCCAGAGGCCTGGTGGCGAGAGTTCCGGGCCGGTGTCTGCCGAGCCGCGTTCCAACTGCACGGTTCCTCCAGGGTCTGCGGGAGTCAGGTGTGCCAGAGCCAGCCAGGAGTGTCGGGCGGGAGGGGACCGGGGCCCGAGGCGGTGGCGAGGAGCGGGATGAGGACCCAGTAGAGGGCCATGACCACGTTCATGAAGCCCACGCCGGCCAGGGCGCGCAGCCAGGCGTCGGCACGCCGGGTGAAGCGTTCGCCGCCTTGGAAGATGTGTACGGGACGGCCGCTGCGCTGGGCGCGCAGGAGCATGAACGTGGGCATGCTGGCCATGGTGACGGCGCCGATGGCGATGTTGACCAGCGGAAGCTGGTACCAGTGGCCGCCGAAGAGGGACAGGCTCCAGTTGGCGGTGGGCCAGGAGTATGCCCCGAGCAGGGTGATGAGGGTGCCCTCGATCACCAGATCGGTGACGAATCCCGTGATCAGGAGGACCGGGAGCAGGCGGATCATGCCCCAGTGGGGCTTGCGCCGCAGGACGGGGCGCAGCAGGAGTTGCTGTCCCCACGGCCAGACGACGAGGGCGGTGTACATCAGGATCTGCGCCGCGACGAGGGTTTCGATCTGCTGTCCGGGGTCGGGACCGTGCCAGCCCGGAACGTACGGTGCCCAGCTGGTGATGTTCAGGGCGTATCGGTTGGCGGCGGCGTACTGGCGGTCCCAGCAGCTGAGGAATCCCAGCCAGAAGGTGAAGGTGCCGCCGATGACGAGGGCCGCGTTCCAGGAGACGTTGTGTTCCCTGCGGCTCTGTCGCAGGGCGACGATGACGCAGCAGACGACGATGAGGATCCCGGCGGCCTGCTCGGCCCAGACGAGGGCGGCGCGGTGGGCGGGGATGGCGAAGTCCTTCGGGGCGCTGTGGATGTCCCCGGCGGCGAGCCACCGCGCGAAGATCACGGCCTGGGCGAGGAGCGCGACGAATCCGCACCCGGCCCAGACCGCGACAGGGCTGCGCCAGCGGCGGGTGCCGGACCTCGGGGTGTGAGTGGTGGTGGGTGCCGCATCGGGGGGCCGGCTGGTCACGGGGCCTCCGTGGGATCGAGGTGTCCGTACGGCCTGGGCTCGGTGGCCGAGTCGAGGGAGGTCAGGAGCCGGCAGGTTTCGGGTCCTGCCCGTCGGCGGCGAGCCCCAGGTGGTCGAGCAGCCAGTCGGCGAGGGCGGCGGCGCTGGGTTTGACCCAGATCACACCTGGCTTCATTTCGGTGCGCAGGGCGCGCTGGAGGCGTTGCTGGAGCTGGACGGCGCCGAGGGAGTCGAGCCCGAGCGAGACCATGCCGGTGTGCGGGCCGATGTGGTGCGTTGTTCGGCCGAGCAGGTCGCGGACGGTCTCGATGACGAAGGCCACCAGGAGTTCCCGGCGCTGCGACGGGTCGCCCGAAGCCAGGAGCCGGGCGCGGATGTCCGTCGCGTCGTCCATGGTGTCGTCGGGGAGGAGGAGCGGGGCGAGGAGGACGGACGAGCGCAGGGCCGGGTAGGGGGCGGTCCACCGGTCGGGATCCAGGGGGGAGTAGGCGACCTGCCGGTGTCCGGCGCTCAGAATGCGTTCGAGGGCTTCGATGCCGTCGGCGGGCGTGATGGTGAGGAATCCGCGGTCGGCCAGGTGCCGGCCGCGGCCGACGTCGCTCCAGGCGCCCCATTGGATCGCGGTGGCGGGCAGGCCGTGGTGGAGACGATGCGCCACGA
This sequence comes from Streptomyces sp. BE20, assembly GCF_036322525.1. Classification (NCBI taxonomy): domain Bacteria; kingdom Bacillati; phylum Actinomycetota; class Actinomycetes; order Kitasatosporales; family Streptomycetaceae; genus Streptomyces; species Streptomyces sp. BE20. The sequence continues at coordinate 8,989 of NZ_JAQYWW010000947.1, forward strand.
GGCCGTCGAGGAAGGCGTTGGCGGCGCTGTAGGCGGCCTGTCCCGGCGAGCCGATGAGCGAGGCGACGGAGGAGTAGACGACGAAGTGGTCGAGATCGGTCTGCTCGGTGGCGCGGTGAAGGGCCCAGGCACCTTCGGCCTTGCCGCGCCAGACGCGTTCCAGGAGCCGGTCGTCGAGGTTGGCGACGGTAGCGTCCTCGACGACCCCGGCTGCGTGGAACACCCCGCGCAGTGTGCCGCCGCCCCTGCCTGCTGCCGTGACCGCCCGTGCGGTGACGGCGGGGTCGGCGATGTCGCCGCGGACGACGACGACATCGCTGCCCGTCGCCCGCAGGGCCTGAAGCTTCACCCTGGTCCGGTCCGTCGGCGTGGAGCGGGCGTTGACGACGATCCGGCCCGCACCGTGCCGGGCGAGCCATTCGACGGTGAGCAGGCCCAGACCGCCCAGGCCGCCGGTGACGAGGTAGGCCGCTCCGGGGCGTACCGGTGGCGGGGCGGTCCGCGCGGTGTCCGGTCCGGCGAGCACCTGGGCGGTGCACCGCCCGTGCGGCAGCAGCGCGGTCTCGGTGAGGAGCTGCCGGTCGTCGAGCAGTTCCGCCACGATGTCCGCGTGCGGAGTCGTTCCCTCCGTGAACTCCAGCACGCTGGGCCATAGTTCGGGGTGCTCGTAGGCCAGAGTTCGGAAGAGTCCGCGCACGGCGGCCGTGGACAGCGGAGACCGGCCCGCGCGGCTGAGGGCCCACAGTCGGGGCGGGTGGTCCCACTGCGAGAGCCGTCGGACGAGGGTGACGGCGTGCGAGATCAAGGTGCGACTGGAGTCCGCAGGGCTCTCACCGGGTCGCTCGTCGCCCAGCGCGAGGACGACTCCTGAGCATCGGGGCGGTGCGGTCGGGTCGCCGAGGGCGCTGGACAGCGACTGGTGGCGGCAGCCTGCCGTTCGGGCGTCGAGCTGCGCGGCGAGCTCGGTGGACCAGGCGGTGTCCTCGGCGGCGAGCAGGGTCCATGTGCCATCGGTGGCACGGGGCCGGTCCCCGGGCGCGGCGGCGGGGACCCACTCCTGGTGGGAGAGGCGGGCGGTGAAACGCTCGGTGGGCGAGGTGACGTTGCGGACCCGCAGGCCGCGGATCTCGGCGACCACGGTGCCGTCGGCGGTGGCCAGCCGGGCGGAGGCCGTGCAGCCCAGGTCGTCGGCCTCGTGCAGACGGACAGCGGCTCGCCGGGTGTGGGCGGTCGGTCCGAAGACCCGGACCCGCTCGAAGCCGGTGACCACCACCGGGCCGGGGGTGAGGGTGTGGTGGGCGAGCCAGACCGCGACGGCGCTCTGCACCACCTGGTCGGCGAGGGCGGGGTGCAGGGACATCGGCCAGGCGGAGACTCTCGCGCTCTCGTGCGTGCGCAGCCGGGCGACGGCCAGATCGTCGGCAGGGTGCACCTGGACGCGGTCGATGGCGGTGAAGGCAGGGCCGTGGACGACGCTGTGCTTGTCCCTGAACGTCCGGTGCAGTGCGGCGACTTCGCTGTCCTGCCAGCCGTCTGGATCGAGCTCGGCGGGGGTGAGGGCCGAGGGGCCGTCGTGCTCGGGCAACGCACGTACGGTGCCGCGCGCGTGCACGACGACGCCACCGGTGTCGCCTGCGGTCACGATCTCGACGAGGGCGGTGTCACCGGTGCGGACCAGCCGGGTGGTGACCAGCGGCTCCGGATCGAGGATGAGCGGTGTCAGCACGCTGACACCGGTGGTCTCGACACGGTCGCTGCCGTACAGGCGGACGGCGGCGGCCAGCATCATCTCGACCATCCCGGTGCCGGGCAGCACGGGGACGTCCGCCACCCGGTGGTCGTCGAGCCAGGGGAGCCGGACCGGGCTGACGGGGGTCTGCCACAGGTACCGTTCGGTGTGGTCCGGGTCGTGGACGAAGCCGCCGAGAAGCGGATGCTGTGTCGCGGCGACCAGTTGCGGGGCGACGAGCCGGTAGGGGGCGGTGTCGCCGCCGTGGCGGGTGCGGTGCCAGGCGATGCCGGGCACCTCGGCCAGCCGGCCGGGGCCGTAGCGGGTGGAGAAGTCGATGCCGTCGTAGCCGGCGGCCAGAAGGCGGCCGAGGTGGGTGAGGAAGGCGTCCTGGTCCTCCTCGCCCTGTTGCAGACTGCCGAGGGCGACGGCATCGTGGACGCCGTCATGGCGGGCGGTGTCCAGGACGGGCCGGACCGCCAGGGGATGGGCGGTGCATTCGATGAACAGCCGGTGGCCGTCGGCCAGGGCCGCCGAAACGGCGGTGTGGAAGCGGACGGTCTCGCGCTGGTTGCGCACCCAGTACGCGGCGTCCAGCAGTCCGGGCTCGCGCGGGTCGTGGGCGACCGTGGAGTAGAAGGTGAGTGCGGGCCGGGCCGGGGGCAGATCGGCGAGGGCGGTGCGCAGCTCGTCGAGGACGGGATCCACCTGGGGTGAGTGTGATGCCACGTCGACGTCGATCCGTCTCACCACGACGCCGGCGGCCTCCCACCGCGCGGTCAGGGCGGCGATCTCGGCACTGTCGCCGGAGACGACGGTGCTGCCCGGGGAGGTGAGCACCCCCAGCGCAACCCCGGAGGCGCCGGCTTCGTCGATCGCGGCCCGCACGTCGTCGGCGCCGAGCATCACCGAGGCCATCGCCCCGCCGGAGACGGCGGCCAGCAGCGAGGAGCGCCAGCAGATGAGCCGTACCCCGTCCGGCAGGCTCAGCCCGCCCGCCACCACCACCGCGGCGACCTCGCCCAGCGACTGCCCGATCACGGCCACCGGTTCGATCCCCCAGGACCGCCACAGCCGGGCGAGGGCGACCTGGACGGCGAAGAGGGTGGGCTGGATGCGCGACAGTCCCACCAGTTGCTCGGGACGGTCGATCATCTCGCGCAGGGAGAAGCCGGCCTCCCGGAGGACGAGCCCTTCCATCTCCTCTATCGCGGCCCGGAAGGCCGCTTCGCCGTGCAGCAGTGCCTGGCACATTCCGGCTCGCTGGGAGCCCTGCCCGGTGAAGACGAAGACCGGCCCCGGGTGTGAAGGCGGTAGCTCGGGCACTCCCGACGCCACACCCGCCGTTGGCCGACCTTCGGCGAACGCGCGTGCCCGCGTGGCCAGTTCGTGGTGATGGCGGGCGACGATGCCCAGACGGTGGTCCATGGGCGAACGGCGCATCGTGAGTGTGTGCGCGATGTCCAGCAGGGGGACGGCGGCCCCCTCGTCCTCCGCCCAGTCCGCCAGCCGGGCGGCGGCCAGGGCGAGCGACTGCGGTGATGTGCCCGACACCGGGATCAGGAAGGCTCCCGCACTGCCGTCCGTGTCGCCCGGCGCGCTCGGGTCCTGGGCATCGGCCGGGCCGCTCCGGCTGCGCGACGAGGTCGGGCGGGTAGGCTGGGGCAGCGGCGGAGCGGCCTCCAGTACGAGGTGGGCGTTGGTGCCGGTGACCCCGTACGAACACACCGCCGCCAGCCTCGTACCGTCCTCGACGGGCCACAGGGTGAGCTCGGTCGGCACGAACAGCCTGGACCGGCCGTCGCGCGGGATCGCGGGGTTCCACTCCCGGAAGTTGAGGTTGGGCGGGATCACACCTCGCCGCAGGCATTCGAGGGCCTTGATGGTTCCGGCGATGCCGGACACCGGTTCCGAGTGCCCGATGTTGGTCTTGACCGACCCGAGCGCACAGCGACCCCTCCCTCGGCCGTAGACGGCGTCGATCGAGGTGTACTCCACGGGGTCGCCCACAGCGGTCCCGGGCCCGTGCGCCTCCACCAACCCGACCTCACCAGGGTCGATACCGGCCTTCTCCACAGCCTCCCGGAACAGCCTCTGCTGCATCAGCGTGGACGGCGCGGTCAACCGGCCGGACTGGCCGTCGTTGTTGACCGCGCTGCCCCGTATCACGGCGAGCACCCGGTCCCCGTCCCTGCGCGCGTCCGCCAGCCGCCGGAGGACGAGTACCCCGGCGCCCTCGCCGCGCACATACCCGTCGGCCCGTGCGTCGAAGGCGTAGCACGCCCCGCGTTGCGACAGGAGCAGCGGGGCCTCGCAGTACTGCGTCTCGGGCGAGACCATCAGCAGCACGGCCCCCGCGAGCGCCGTGTCGCACTCCCCCAGGGTCAGGGCCCCGCATGCGGCGTCCACCGCCACCAGCCCGGACGAGCAGTGGGTGCTCACCACCATCACCGGCCCGCGGAGGTCCATCGCGAACGCCACCCGGCCGGCGGCGCCGGCGGCGAAGTTCCCGAAGAGATAAGGACTGTTGGGCGCGTCCTCGACCGGGCGGGCCTCCCGGAACAGGTTGTCCGGCGCGTACGTGCCCACGTACACACCCGTCCGTGACCCGCGTACCCGCGCCATCGGGAGTCCGGCATGCTCGACCGCCTCCCAGGCGACCTCCGCGAGCAACCTGAACTGCGGATCCACCCATCGCTGCTCGGCCGGCGCCACCGACAGCGCTACCGGATCCCACGCCCAGATGTCGCCGTCCAGGAAGCAGCCCAGACCGGCCCTGGCCGCGTCGTCGGGATCGTGGCAGGCCGCCAGCCGCGCCGCCCTCCACCGTCCCGCGGGCACCGGACCGACCGTCTGGTGACCGGCGGCCGCCAGACGCCACAGCCCGGTCGGGGACTCCACACCGCCCGGGAACCTGCATCCGACCCCGACGATCGCGATGGGTTCCGCACTCGATGCCGACATGGCTCCGCCCGCTACTCTGCGATCGCGGTGCTGTAGCGCCACTGGAACACCGGCACCTGTCGGCCTTCGACCGTCTCGACCTCTCCGGTCCGTTCGAAGTGGAGGTGATGTCCGTAGTACGTCACGACGGCCGTCTCCGACGTCTCGTCGATCGCGGCCTGCTGTACGTGGTGGAGCCCGTCCGGCCCACCTCTGAGAATGATTGTGACCATGGCATGGATCCCTTTTCGCCGACGGCAGGCAACTGAGGCGCCGTTTGCCGCTGACGTGACGCGATGGAGGGAATGCGGATCGGGGTCACAGGCCCCGCATGTGCTTCCGGATCGCCGACGATCACGGAAGAAGACCGAGTCATCCGGGCCTGAGCACCCTGGGAGCGACCCAGGGGCCGACAGCCGTGGAGGTATTTCTCATCAGCACTGGCTGTTGTCCGGTGCCCCACACTGAACTACAACACCGATGAGCCGTCAACAGCCCTACAGAGAAGAGAATGTGGACGCAGCCGGCAGTGGGGCGCGAAACCCCTCTCCGAGTGAATCGCGCGCCCCCGCCGACAGGCGGGCAGAGCGCGAGCACGGCGAACGGGCCACCGGGCAGGACATCCGCCTCACCCGGCCTGGCCTCGATCCCAGGCGTCGACCAGTCCCACCCGCCGGGCCTGCACGTCAGTCGCAGGGCAGCTTCTGGTGCTACGCCGCCGGGCTACCTCGCCCGTCGCCGCGCACCGGCACGAGCAGGAGGCGCGTTCGCCCTCCGCCGGTCCGGGGTCGTCCGGTAGGAGATCATGGGTGAGGGCGCGAGGGCGTGCCACGAAGGACTTCCGCTCGTGTCTCGCCCCGTCCGGGCGCGGCGTGCCGAAGCCATCGCCGCTCGGCGGGCCGACGCCGACCCCCGACCGTCGGCAGGAAGCTCGCCGCCGAGCCCGGCATCAACAGGTTCGACGTCGCGGGCCGGGGGCTGTTCGCGGCCCGCGTCGGTGGTGGGCTCACCGGTAGGGGCGTCAGCTTGTCAGGACGGGACCAAGGGGTCGGCACCGTCCTTCGGTGAACCTGACCTCAACAGCCCTGCTCTGTCGGGAGATCCGAGAGACAGCACCTGACCTGACGCTACCGCCAAGCCTGTGTGGGGGAGCGGTTGCAGTCCCATTGGGTGACGACAGCGCCGTTCTGCTGGGAGCCGCCCCTGATTTCCAGGCACCGGCGCGAGTTCAGATTCCCGAGATTGCCGGTCTGCCAGTCCCAGAACCACTTCTGGGTGTCTGAGCCGTTGCAGTCCCACTGATTGGCGCCGGCGCCGTTCGCCTTGGAGTCACCCCGAATCTCCAGGCACTTGCCCGAGTTCGCGTTGACAATGGTGCCCCATCCGCTCGGGTTGGAGCTATACCACTTTTGAGTGGCCGAGCCGTTGCACTCCCACTGGTTGGCGCTGGCGCCGTTCTCGGTGGAGTCGCCCCAAATCTCCAAACACAGACCCGAGTTGCCATTCCTCCAAGTGAAGGGCCCTGCCGAGGTCGAGGCACTGGCGGACGGTGCGCTTGCAACGACCATGATCATGATTGCTCCGGCTGCCAGTGCCGTCGTTCCCTTACTGATGCGAAGATCCACAGTTCTCCCCAGTTCTCCCCAGGCCGGTGGTAGCCCAAAGCTTCCCCCCTGGGGTTCGGCTGAACGGTTCGGTTGCAAAGTGGCTCGAAAACATGACCGCCGCCCGGCGTTTGTCTTGAACGGATTTCACCGGAAGCCGGTTCCGGGAATGGGGTCGCGGCGTCGGGATCTCGGCCCGCGCGGCCGGTCGAGCAGTGGCGTCGGCGAGGGCTTGGAGGGCTGGTCGGTGGGGTGGGCCGACGGGGACTGCTCGACCGTGTCGAACGTGTGTGTACGGCGCACGGTGGTGCGGGGCGCGCCGGGGCGGTGATCCGCTCGGGTTTCGCGCGCCCTACCGACGACTGCGCGCCGCAGTGATGATGAACGGACTGTCAGACCGCGAGTGATCCGAATGGCCCCGTGCCCCTGCCCTCCGGCAGGTGCGCGGGCGATGAAATGGAGTCCCACGGTGTTGCTTCTCATCTCCCCGGACAGCGTCGAGGAGGCCCTCGACTGTGCCAAGGCGGCGGAGTACCTCGACATCGTCGACGTCAAGAAGCCCGACGAGGGCTCGCTCGGCGCCAACTACCCGTGGGTCATCCGGGAGATCCGCGACGCCGTGCCGGCGGACAAGCCGGTGTCCGCCACCGTGGGGGACGTGCCCTACAAGCCCGGCACGGTGGCCCAGGCGGCCCTCGGCGCGGCGGTCTCCGGAGCCACGTACATCAAGGTCGGCCTCTACGGCTGCACCACGCCCGCCCAGGCCGTCGAGGTCATGCGCGGGGTCGTCCGAGCCGTGAAGGACTACCGGCCGGACGCGCTCGTCGTCGCCTCGGGCTACGCCGACGCGCACCGGATCGGCTGCGTCAACCCGCTGGCCCTGCCCGACATCGCCCACCGCTCCGGTGCCGACGCGGCCATGCTCGACACCGCGATCAAGGACGGGACGCGGCTCTTCGACCACGTTCCGCCCGACGTCTGCGAGGAGTTCGTCCGGCTGGCCCACCAGGCCGAGCTGCTCGCCGCGCTCGCCGGAAGCGTCAAGGCGGTGGACCTCGGTGAGCTGACCCGCATCGGCACCGACATCGTCGGCGTCCGCGGGGCGGTGTGCGAGGGCGGCGACCGCGACGCCGGGAGGATCCGGCCGCAGCTGGTGGCCGCCTTCCGGGCCGAGATGGACCGGTACGCCCGGGAGCACGCCGTCGCCGTCGCCGCCGCGGGCTGACCGGCGGCATGCCGACCGACGAGGCCGTGCCCTCCACGGGTGACCGGCGCTTCGCCGTCCTCGACCCGGCCACGGGCGAGGCGTTCGACGAGGCCCCCGACCAGCGGCCGGAGGAGGTGGACGCCGCCGTCGACCGGGCCCATCGGGCCTGGCGCGGCTGGCGGGCCGACCCCGCCGCCCGCACCGCCGCGCTGCTCGCGGCGGCCGACGCGGTGGAGTCGGCCGGGCCCGAGCTCGCCCCGCTCCTCACCCGCGAACAGGGCAAGCCCCTGGCCGAGTCGTCCGCGGAGGTCGCCCGTACGGTGGCCCGGCTGCGCTACTTCGCCGAGCTGGACCCGCGGTCCCGGCCGATCACGGACGGCCGGCCGGTGCGCAGCGAGGTCCGCTGGCGACCGCTCGGGCCGGTCGCCGCGATCGTCCCGTGGAACTTCCCGCTCCAACTGGCGTCGGCGAAGATCGCGCCCGCCCTCGCCGCGGGCAACACCATGGTGCTCAAACCCTCCCCGTTCACCCCGCTCGCCACCAGGCTGCTGGGGGAGGTCCTGTCCACCGCGCTCCCGGCGGACGTGCTGACGGTCGTCACCGGCCGCGAACCCCTCGGCGCCCGTCTCGCCTCCCATCCGGGCATCCGGCACGTGACCTTCACCGGCTCGGTCCCCACCGGGCGGGACGTCGCGAGGGGCGCGGCGGCCTCACTGGCCCGGGTCACCCTGGAGCTGGGCGGCAACGACGCCGCGATCCTGCTGGACGACGTGGACGTGGAACGGATCGCGGACCGGCTGTTCTGGGCGGCGTTCCGCAACTGCGGACAGGTCTGCATGGCGGTCAAGCGCGTGTACGCCCCGGTCCGGCTCCACGCGCAGGTGGTCGAGGCCCTCGCCCAGCGGGCGAAGGCCGTCACCGTCGGAGCCGGGACCGACCCGCGCACGCAGCTGGGTCCGGTCAACAACGCGCCCCAGCTGGCCCGGGTCGAGCGCTACACGGCCCGGGCTCTGGCGGACGGTGCCCGCGCCGCGGCCGGCGGCCGGCGACTGGACCGGCCCGGCTACTTCTTCGCGCCGACGATCCTGACCGATGTCCCGCGCGACAGTCCGGTGGTGACGGAGGAGCAGTTCGGACCGGTCCTGCCGGTCCTGCCGTACGGGAGCCTGGACGAGGCCGTCGAGGCGGCCAACGGCACCGGGTACGGGCTGGGCGGCTCGGTGTGGGGGACCGACCTGGACCGGGCCGAGGCGGTGGCCGACCGGCTGGAGTGCGGGACGGCGTGGATCAACCACCACGCGGAGCTGTCCCTCGCGCAGCCCTTCGCGGGCGCCAAGGAGAGCGGCGTGGGCGTCGCGGGCGGGCCGTGGGGGCTCTACGGGAACCTTAGGCCGTTCGTCCTGCACCGTCCGGAGGAGGCGTGATGAGGTTCGACGCCGCGGTGCTGCGCGGGTACGGGGGCCGGTTCGCCGTCGAGGAGGTCGTCCTGGACGGAGGCCCGGCGGACGGCGAGGTCCTCGTCAGGATCGCGGGCTGCGGGATGTGCCGGACGGATCTCGCGGTCCGGCGTTCGGCCGGTCGCTCACCGCTTCCCGCCGTCCTCGGCCACGAGGGGGCCGGGGTCGTGGCGGAGACCGGTGGCCCGGACACCGGCCTGAGTGTCGGCGACCACGTCGTCCTGAGCTTCGACTCGTGCGGGCACTGCCGGAGCTGCAAGGGCGGGGCCCCCGCCTACTGCGACTCCTTCGCTTCGCTCAACCTCTTCGGAGGGCGCGAGGAGAAGGCGGCGCGGTTCACCGACGCGGCCGGGCGCCGGCTGGCCCCCCGCTGGTTCGGCCAGTCCTCGTTCGCCGAGTACGCGATGGTCCCGGCCCGCAACGCCGTCCGGGTCGATCCGCTGCTGCCCGTCGAACTGCTCGGACCGCTCGGCTGCGGCTTCCTCACCGGTGCGGGAGCCGTGCTGAACTCCTTCCGGGCCGGCCCGGGCGACACCCTCGTCGTCCTCGGCGCCGGCGCGGTGGGCCTGGCCGCGGTGATGGCGGCGACCGCCGCGGGGGCGGTGACCGTGGCCGTCGACCGGCATCGCGAACGGCTGGCCCTCGCCGAGCGGTTCGGCGCGTTCCCGCTGCGCACCGCCTCGGCCGGCCTGTCGGGCCCGGCGGACCTGCCGGACCGCATCCGGCGGCTGACCGACGGCGGCGCGCAGTTCGCGCTGGACACCACGGCGTCGGCTCCGCTGATCAACGACGCGCTCCGGTCCCTGCGCCCGAACGGCCACCTCGGGCTGGTGGCACGGCTCCACACCCCGTTGCCCCTGGAGCCGGGGACCCTGGACAGGGGTCGGCGGATCTCCCACATCTGCGAAGGGGACGCGGTGCCGGGGCTGCTGATCCCGCGGCTGACCGGGCTGTGGCAGGCCGGTCGGTTCCCCTTCGACCAGTTGATCCGTACGTACCCGCTCGCCGCCGTCAACGAGGCCGAACGCGACTGCGAGGCGGGGCGGGTGGTCAAACCCGTCCTGGTGCCGTAGCGGAGGAGAGGCGGATGAGCGGGGGGCCGTGACAGCGGCCGGGGCCCGGCGGGCGGGAGCGGCTCCCGCCCGCCGGGCCCCGGCCTTCGTCGAACGGCGGCCCTTCGTCAAACGGCGGCCCGGCGTCGGACGGCGGTCCGACGCGCGGTGGTCCGGCCGGCGGGGCCGGTGCGCGGCCCTACGTGCGGGACCTGTTCGCGAACACCCACCGGTTGCCCGCCAACGCGTCGTTCTGCTCGGGCAACGGGCCGCGCCCGTGGCGGCGGGTGAAGTCGAAGGGGGTGTGGACCGACGTCGACCAGCCCTTGCCCGTCAGCCGGCCCGCGGAGTCGGGCCGGGGCCCGCCGTCGAACAGGCTGAGCAGGTCGATGCCGATCTGATGCTTCGTCGACGTGTAGATCGGGCTGTCGCGGTAGGCCAGCAGGTCCTTCTCCAGCTTGACCTCGAAGGCCAGGGCGCTACCCCCCGGACTCAACCGGTCCACCGTGTCGATGAGGTACGTCTCGGCCGCGGCGGGCAGGTAGAACAGCAGCCCCTCGGCGAGCCAGACGCTCGGCGCCGACGCGTCGAAGCCGGCCCCGGTCAGGGCGCCGACCCAGTCGGCGCGCAGGTCCGTCGGGACCGGTACGCGCGCCGCCTTCCGGGTGGTCGCCAGCCCGTCGAGCACGTCGTGCTTGAACGCCAGCACGCCCTCCCTGTCGATCTCGAAGACCACGCAGCCGGGCGGCCAGTCGAGCCGGAACGCCCGGGTGTCGAGCCCCGCCCCGAGCAGGACCACCTGGTGGGCCCCCGCGTGCGCCGACCGGAGGAGGAAGTCGTCGAGGACCTTCGTCCGCAGGCCGAAGTACCGGGCGAAACGCCCCCACAGCGGGTTCGCGTCGCCTTCCGGCACCTCGTGGAGGCGGACGGGCCACGCCGCGGACGCCGGTGCGGCGCGGACGAAGTGCTCCGCGTAGTCGTCGCGGGCGAGGCTGTCGTGCCGGTGGGTCTCGATCGCCCGCGCTGCGGCGACCAGGAGCGCGGTGATGCCGATGCCCCCCTTCACGCCGTCCGTACCTGTGCCCCGACGCGCTGCGTCGACCATGCGTCCTCCCTCGGGCGGGTGTCGAGACCCCTGGGTCGAAGCTCCCCGCGTCTCTCCCACTGTCCGCGCGGCGCCTGCCTCCCGGCCGGGGAGCCCGCCGGATTCACTGGAACGGGTGAATCCTGGGGTATTCCCCTCCGGGCGCGCCCTCGTCGTGGTCGGGTCCACGGGTGCCGGCGGGCATCCGGTGGTCAGTACCGGGGCGGGGCCTCAGCGGTGCGCACCGTGGGCGGGGCTGAGGGCGTCGTTCATGGCCGACAGGACACGGATCGCGGCGTGCATGTCGTCCGGGTCGAGGCGCGGCAGGAACGCCGTGCGGTCCCGGCGCAGGGCCGTGTCGCCGCGTCGGACCAGATCGGTGCCGGCCGGGGTGAGGAGGACGGCGTTCTCCCGGCGGCTGTGCGGGGACGGCCGGACCGCGACCAGTCCGGCGGAGACCGCGTGGTCGATCTGGCGGCTGACGGTGCCCTTGGTCAGGCCGAGCCGGTCGGCCACCTGCTGCTGGTTGAGCGGTCCGGGGTGGGCGTCGATGACGGAGAGCACGAGGAACTGTGCCAGGGAGATGCCCAGCTCCTGCTGGAAGAGCGCCTCGCCGGCACGGTCCATCAGGCCCGCGACCCGGCGGGTGAGATACCAGAGCGTGGCCAGATCGTCCGGCATCGGCTTGTTCATGGGGTCAGGGTAGCCCATTCGTTTGACAGGCGACGGTTCTGACTGCAACCGTTGCTGGCGAAACGGTTTCCTCTTCCTCCGGAGTACCGCATGCGCGTTCTGATGGTCCTCGACCACCCGTACACCTTCGCCTCGGCCGACAACGTTCCGCACCAGCGCAGCTTCACCGCCGCCGTCGCCGCCGCTGCCGTCCGGGGCGCCACCGCGGCGGGGCACGACGTGGACCTGATCGACCTGGCCGCCGACGGGTTCTCGCCGGTGATGACCCGGCAGGACCTCGTCGCGTGGCGGCAGGGCGCCGCGACAGACCCGCAGGTGCGCGACTACCAGGACCGCCTGCTGGCCGCCGACCACCTGGTGTTCGCGTTCCCGGTGTGGTGGGAGGCGATGCCCGCGGCCACCAAGGGGTTCCTCGACCGGGTGCTCACCAAGGGCGTGGTGTTCGCCGAACGGCCCGAGGCCAAGGGCAGCCCGTTCCGCAACCTGCTGCCGCGGCTGCAGGGGGTCACGGTCCTGTCCGTCATGACCACCCCGGACAGGGCCTACCGCTGGTGGTACCGCGACCCGTTGACCAAGATCCTCTTCAAGGGGACCTTCGGCAAGATCGGCGTCAAGGGCCTGCGGTGGGTCAACTTCGACCGCGTCACCCGGCGGACCCCGGAGGAGCGCCGGCAGATGCTCCTCGACACCGAGAAGCGGTTCGCCGCCCTCGCCCCGACCCGCGGCTCCGCGGACCCCGGAACGCACGGCCGGGAGGCCGCGCCCCCCGGCCGCTGAACGGGCCGGCGGGGCCGGGGGCGCGACGCTCCGTGCGGGCCGGCCCCGGCGCCCGGCGCGGCGCCCGCCGCCGATGCGGGCGAGGGCCCGGAAGCCGTCGGCGGCAGGGTCGACCGGTCGGCTCAGAACAGGGGCAGGCGGCGCAGGAAGACGTCCTGGTGCTGGTTGGTGTCCCCGGGTATCAGGGGGGTGTCGGCGGACGCGATCATCACCGACGTACCGAGCGCGTCGATGGACGGTCCGTCCGACTCGACCGCCGACTCGGAGCCGTCGGCGGACGGCGCGACCCGCTCGACCCGGCCCGTCCACAGGTCACGGCGGAAGACGTCGCCGACGCCGTTGGTGTCGCCGGGCACCAGGTTGGCGGCCGCCGAGGCGAAGTAGACCCGGCGGCTGTCGGCGGTCATCACGGGGGAGTGGGACTGGCCGTCCCCGGCGCCGGGCGCGCCGTCGTGGGCCGTGCTGACCAGGGCGGTGGTCTCCGTGAGGAGGTCGCGGACGAAGATCTGCGGATGGGTGTAGCCGGTGACCATGGACGTGTAGGAGCTGAAGAGCGCGTAGCGCCCGTCGGGGCTCAGTCCGCCGTCGAGGGCGCCGTACTTCTTGCCGTCGGGGCCGATGCTGGCGGGGCGGGTTCTGCCGGTCCGCAGGTCGTGGACGTACATCGGGTAGGTCCGGGGCTTGGCGATCTGCGCGCCACCGCCGTCCGCCGGGTCCTCCTCCGGGCCGTCCTCGGGGGCCGGGGCGAGGCTGTCGCGGGAGATGAAGGTGATGCGGGTGCCGTCGGCGCTGAGCGCGGGGTGCCGGGCCGGGCTCCCGGCCTGGGTTCCGTCGTCGGCGACGTTGGCCCGCCGGGCGGTGCCGGTGCGGCGGTCGTGCACGAAGATGTCGGCGACGTGGTTGGTGTCGCCCGGGACCAGATCGCTTCGGCCGGAGGCGAACGCGACGTAGCGGCCGTCCCAGCTGATCACCGGGGTATCGGTGCCGCCGGTCTGGGGCCGGGACGGGTCGCCGGAGGTGATCCGCTCGGTGTGCCCGGCGACCCGGTCGCGGACGTACACGTCGAAGGTGCCGTTGGTGTCGCCGGGCACCAGGTCGGGGGCGTCCGAGGCGAAGGCGACGTAGCGGCCGTCGGCGCTGATCGCCGCCCCCGAGGAGGTGCCGGTCGCCTGGGCGCCGTCGTCGGCGACGCTGACGCGCTCGGTCCGCCCGGTGAGCAGGTCGCGGACGAAGACGTCGGAGTCGCCGTTGGTGTCACCGGCCACCAGGTTGGCCGCGTCGGAGGTGAAGACGGCGTAGCGGCCGGTGGCGGAGAGCGCGCCGAGGTAGGAGTCGCCGTCGGCCTGTGCCCCGCCGGGGGCCTGGCTGATCCGTTCGACGCGCGGTGGTGCGGAGGCGGGGCGAGCCGTGGCGGGCCCTGTGGTGGCTGCCGTGAGAACGGCGGCCACCGCGCACGCGCCGGCGGCGGTGAGGGATCGGGCACGGTGCGGTGCGAACATGAGGTCCTCCCGAACGGGCTTACCCCCGGGCCTCGTTGGCCGGCGGGCCCCCTGAGCCAATAGCCAGGGCGGGTGGGCGGTCAACGCCCCGGTGGACGATTGTCCGTAAAAGAACGTGCCCGTGACGCCTCGTCAGCTCGGGGGTTCGGGTGGACGTGACCGACCCGCACGTCGCACGTCGCACGGCTGCGCCGGGGGCCGGGGGCCCGGGGCCGGTGTGCAGGCTCAGCGCATGTGGGCGCCGCCGTTGATGTCGAAGGTGGCACCGGTGACGTAGCCGCCGTCCTCGCTCACCAGGTAGGCCACGAGGGCCGCCACCTCCGAGGGACGGCCCATCCGGCCGACCGGGATGGTCCGCGCCGCCGCGGCCACCGCCGAGGCGCCGAGCCGCGCCACCGCGGCGGTGTGGACGGCGGCGGGGGCGAGGGCGTTGACGGTCACCCCGTGTGCCGCCAGTTCACGGGCGAAGACCTTGGTCAGCACGAGGACCCCGGCCTTGGCGGCGGCGTAGTGGGGGCCGGCGAGCGTGCCGCCCTGCTGGCCCGCCAGTGAGACGAGGTTGACCACGCGGCCCCATCCGCGCTCGCGCATCGCGGGCGCGCACAGCCTGGTCAGGGCGAGGACGCTGCGCAGGTTGGTCGCCATCACGGCGTCCCACTCCTCCACGGTCACGTCCCACACGGAGCCCGCGGCGGTGCGGGCGGCATTGTTGACCAGGATGTCGGGGGCGTGCCACGTGGTCCGGACCGCGCGCAGTGCGGCTCCCAGCGCGTGCGGGTCGGTCACGTCCGCCCGCACCGCGAGCGCGGTGCGCCCGTGCGGGTCGAGCGCGCCGGAGAGGTCGGTGACGGCGTCACCGTCGAGGTCCAGCAGGGCCACCCGGTGGCCCTGCTCGTGCAGGCGCGCGGCGATCGCTGCGCCGATGCCTCCTCCCGCGCCGGTGACCAGTGCCACCCGTCCGTCGGCCGTCGTCGTCATCGTCTGCTTCTTTCGGGTGATCGTGTGATCGGCTGGTCGGCGGATCAGATGAGCGGGCTGGGTGGCAGCGGGGCGCCGAGGAGGGTGCGGCCGTAGATCTCCTGGGCGCTCTGGACGCCGAGGGCGGCGTGCCGGGAGGCCGTCTCGATGTCGCGCCAGGCCCGTTGCAGGTCGGAGCCGTCCGCGAGGCTGCCCGCGCCGGCGGTGTCCAGCAGCAGGCTCACGGCCTGCCGGGCGCAGCGCATGGCGTGGGCGGCGTCCATGCGCAGCCGGGCCCGATCGGCGAGCTCGGGGCGGTGGCCGGCGCGGGCGTGCGCGTCCATCTCGCCGGCGGCGCGGCGCAGGTGCAGGCGTGCGGTGTCGATCAGGACGGCGGCGTGCGCCACGTTGAGCTGGTGGGCGGGGGATTCGGCGATCAGGTGGTGCAGGGGCGAGGGAGTGCGCCTGCCCCGGGCGGCGGCGCCCAGTACCTTCTCCAGGGTCGCCGCGGCGATCCCGACACCGGTCGCCACGAGTGGCGGGTTGATGGACAGGTGGAAGGTGACCGGAGGTTCGCCGGGATGGCGCCTGCGGTAGGCGCCCTCCGCCAGGGCGGTGAGCGAGAGGGTGCGGGAGGCGGGGACGTCCACCTCCTCGGCGTGGGCGGTGTCGCTGCCGGTGCCGCGCATGCCCGCGATGTGCCACACGTCCTCGACGGTGAGGGCGTGGGTGGGGACCAGGGCCATGCCGCGCTCCGGCTCCCCGTCGGAGCCGTCCCGGGTGAAGCCGAGCAGGGTCCAGGGCGCGTGGTGGATGCCGGAGATCCAGGGCCAGCGGCCGTTCAGCGTCCAGCCCGCGGCCGAGGGGCGCGCCGTTCCGGACGGGTTGGCGGTGCCGCAGACGACGGCGTCGGGGTCGTCCTGCCACAGGGTGGCGCGTTCGGGGTGGTCGAGTTGGGAGGCGAACAGGGCGCCGCCGTAGGCGATACCCACGAACCAGGAGGCGGCCGAGCAGCCGCGGGCCAGTTCCTCGCACACGTCCACCGCGGTCAGGACCCCGGCGCCGTGGCCGTCGAACCGCCGGGGTGTGCCGAGCCGCAGCAGGCCGGCGCGGCGCAGGGCGGTGAGGGAGGTGTCGGTGAGGCGGCGGCGCTCCTCGGTGCGGGGTACCTGGTCGGTGAGGAGCGGGACCAGCGAGCGTGCGGCGGCGACCGGGTCGAGGTCCTTGGGAGCGCCGGGCCGGCGCACGGCGGTGGGGGGTTCGGCGGTGGGGTGCGTGGTGGCGGGATGTGCGGTGGTGGGGCGTGCGGTGTCCACGGATCGTCCCTGCTCTCTCGGTCGTCCCGCGCGGCGGGAGACGGGGGTGCTTCGGCGTCAGTAGGCGACGACGTTGTCCAGTTCCTCACCGGCGGCGAAGCGGTCCAACTGCCGGCGGACGAGGGCTTCGAGGCGGGGCCACATGGCGCGGGTGAACGCGCCGACGTGCGGGGTGACCAGGACTCCGGGCGCCGTGCGCAGCGGATGGCCGGCCGGCAGCGGCTCCGGATCGGTCACGTCGAGCGCGGCCCGCAGCCCGCCGTCGCGCACCCGAGCGAGCAGGGCCGCGGTGTCGACGACCGCTCCCCGGGCCACGTTCACCAGTAGCGAGCCCGCCCGCGCGCGCTCCAGCAGGTCCGCGTCGACCAGGTGGCGGGTCGCGGGCGTCAGTGCGGTCGTCAGCACGATGACGTCCGCGTCCGGGACGAGGCGGGGGAGGTCCTCGGCGCGGTGCACGGGGCCGCGCGGGCCGGTGCGGGCGGTTCGCGCGACGCGGGTCACCGCGCAGCCGAACGGGGCGAGGAGGTCGTCCAGGGCGGTGCCGACCTCGCCGTACCCGACGATGAGCACCGAACGCCCGTACAGGGACGGGGACACCACGGGCTGCCAGGCCCCGGCGTCCTGGGCGCGGGTGAACTCCGGGAGGTGGCGCAGGGAGGCGAGGACGAGCGTCAGGGCCAGCTCGGCGGTGCTGCGGGCGTGGACCTCGCGGGCGTTGCACAGGGTGACGCGGCCCGGGAGCCGGCGAAGTCGCGCCCCGAGGGCGTCGGTGCCGGAGCTGAGGGCCTGGACGGCCCTCAGGCGTGTCATCCGGTGCAGCGGCCTGCCGATGACGCCGATGTCCTGGACGAGGGGCGGTACGTAGAACTCCACGGTGCCCGGGTCCGACGGGAACGGCGAGCGGCCGTCCCAGTGGGCGTAGTCCAGCCGGTCGGGGAGGTCGGTGAGGGTGGTGAACTCGGCGGGCAGCCAGACCTGCCGGGGGTACGGGGGCGCGTGGGCTGGCACGGTGGTCGGCCTTCCGTCCGGGGGATGCCGGTTGGTACCGGTCATCCCACAGGACCGGACAGCCGCGCCGGTTGTGACAGGACGACAGCCGTGGCCGACGACAGCCGTGGCTGTCAGAGGGCGGCGTCGCGCATTCGGGCGCGGGTGACGCCGAGCTTCCGCAGGATGCTGGCGGTGTGGTGCTCGGCCGTGCGGAGCGACAGCGAGAGCGCGCGGGCGATGTCCTGGTTGGTGGCTCCGGTGGCGACGGAATCGGTCGCATTCGGTTCGATCTCCCGCAATTCCCCGGGCTGCGTTCGGCGCCCGTGGGGCCTCCCGCCGGCCGGGCAGGTCGAGGGCGCGCCGCCGTGCAGCCGGGCGCGGGTGGCGCCGAGCTTGGACAGCACCTTGGCGACGTGGCGCTCGGCGGTCCGCGGGGAGAGCGCGAGCGCGCGGGCGATCTACCGGTTGGTGGCGCCGCCCGCCGGCAACCGGGCGACCTCCTGCTCGCGTGGCGAGAGGTCGTTGCCGTAGCTGCGGTGGCCGCGGGCGCCGCAGGTGAGGACAAGCCTCAGCTGCGGCGGCGAGTTCCCGGCGAGCAGCGCCAGGAACGCCCGGGTGTCGTCGTCCGCCGGTGCACGCCCTCGGTGATCAGGACGGCGGGGCCGAGGGGGCACGGCATCTCGCGGACCGCCCGCATCAGTTACCGGCGCGGGGTGCCGACGGCGGACGGCCGCCGTGGTGACAGACGGTCGGCGAGGTCGGGCAGGTGGGAGACGAACGCGGCGGTGACGGGGCCGCAAGCGGTGTCGGGCGGGAGGAGCGGCCACGCCTCCCGCAGAGCCTCCACGAACGGGCCGTAGGGCGAGCGGCTCGCGCAGGGGGGCGCACCGGCCCCTGCGCACCGCGAGGCCCAGGGCCGTCATGCCGGGTACGGCCTCGCGGAGCAGGCGGGACGTGCCGAGGCCGGCCTCGCCCTCGATCAGGACCACGGCGGGGACTGCCGCACGCGCCCGGCTGCCGGCGGGACCGGGCCGCGGTGACGTGCCGCGGGGGCTGCTTGCGGCGCCTGGGCACGGGGCCGGGCACGGGGGAGCCCCGGGCAGGCCGGGGCTCGGGTGGGCGGGCTCGGGCGGACGGGCTGCTGCCCGGCCCCGCCGGACCGGGCAGCGCGCGGCGGTACGGCCGAGGCTCGGCGACCGCACCGCCGGTCACGGGGCGCTGATCAGGCGGGGAGTCCGACGGCGCGTTCGCCGTTGCGGCGTTGCTGGATGACGACGGCGACGACGAGGAGGGCGCCCTGGGCGACGTTCTGCCAGAAGGAGTTGATGCCCTGGACGGTGAGGCCGTTCTCCAGGCAGCCGAGGAGGGCCACGGCTAGGAGGGTGCCGCCGATGCCGCCCTTGCCGCCCTTGAGGGCGGCGCCGCCGAGGGCGGCGGCGGTGATGGCCTTGAGTTCGAGGCCCTCGCTGCCGGAGACGGGTTGGCCGGAGCCGGTGCGGGCGGTGAGGAGGATGCCGGCGACGGCGGCGACGACACCGATGAGGGCGTAGACGGCGATCAGGTACTTGTTGATGTTGATGCCGGCGAGGCGGGCGGCGGTGTCGTTGCCGCCGATGGCGTAGAGGTTGCGGCCGATGTCGGTGTACTTGAGGAGGACGTGGACGGCGACGGCGGTGAGGATGAGGATCCACACCATGACGGGGAGGCCGGCGATCTTGCCGCGGCCGAGGAAGATGAAGATGTCGTTGTTGAGGACGTAGCCCTGGGCGCGGCCGTTGGAGAGGAGTTGGGCGAGGCCCTTGTAGGCGGCGAGGCCGGCGAGGGTGGCGATGGTGGGGTTGACGCGGCCGTAGACGATGATGAGGCCGTTGAGGATGCCGATGAGGATGCCGACGCCGATGGCGGCGGCCATGCCGGTGAGGGCGTTGGAGCCGGCGCTGGTGAAGGCCATGGCGGAGACGACGGAGGCGACGCCGGCCTGGGAGCCGACGGAGATGTCGAGGCCGCCGCAGATGATGACGACGGTCTGGACGACGGCGAGCAGGCCGGTGATGGTGGCGGCTTCGGCGATGACCTGCATGTTGCCCAGGCTGAGGTAGTTGTCGTTCAGCACGCCGAAGAGGGCGAGGACGACGACCAGGGCGCCGATCAGGCTGAGGTTCTGACCGCCGATGGAGGCAAGGATCCGGAGAGAGCCGGACGGGGTGCGACGGGGCCCGGCCTTTCCGGGCGCCTGCGGGGTGGTGGTGGTCATCGGGATACTCCAGAGGAGGGATGGGCGGGGTTGAGGTCGTCGGCCATGGCGAGGTTGAGGATGGCTTCCTCGTTCGCGTCGGCGCGGTCGAGTTCGCCGGTGATGCGGCCGTTCTGCATGACGAGGATGCGGTCGGCGAGGCCGAGGACTTCGGGGAGTTCGGAGGAGATGACGAGGACGGCGACGCCCTCGGCGGCGAGGTCGGCGATGATCTGGTAGATCTCGGCCTTCGCGCCGACGTCGATGCCGCGGGTCGGCTCGTCCAGGATGAGGACCTTGGGTTTGCGGGCGAGCCAGCGGGCGAGGACGACCTTCTGCTGGTTGCCGCCGGAGAGTTTGCGGACCTCGTGCTCGATGGAGGGGGTGCGCACCCGCAGGCGGTCGGTGTATTCCTGGGCGAGTTCGCGTTCGGCGGCGCGTTTGACGAAGCGGAAGCGGTGCAGACGTTCCAGGACGACGGTGGAGGTGTTGTCGCGGATGGAGCGGTGGAGGAACAGGGCCTGGGCCTTGCGTTCCTCGGGCGCCAGGCCCAGTCCCGCGCGGATGACGCCGCCGGGGTTGCCGGAGGGCAGACGCTTGCCGTCCAGGGTGACCGTGCCGGAGTGGATGGGCAGGTCTCCGGCCAGCGCCAGGGCGAGTTCGGAGCGTCCGGCGCCGATGAGTCCGGCCAGGCCGACGACCTCGCCGGCGTGGATCTGCAGGTCGATGTCGCGCACCGCGTCGGTCGTCACCCCGCGCACATCCAACACCAGGCGGTCGGTGGCGACGTGTTCGCGGGAGAACATGGTGGTGAGATCGCGGCCGACCATGAGGCGTACGAGGTCGCCCTCGGTGGTGGTGGCGGCGTCCTGGATGCCGACGAGGGTGCCGTCGCGCAGGACGGCGATGCGGTCGGCGAGTTGGAAGATCTCCTGCATGCGGTGGGAGACGTAGATGACGGCTACGCCCTGGTCGCGCAGGCGGCGGATGAGGGCGAAGAGTGCGTCGACCTCGTGTTCGGAGAGCGAGGAGGTGGGTTCGTCGAAGGCGATGACCTTGGCGTCGCCGGTGAGGGCGCGCAGGATCTCGACGAGTTGGCGCTGGGCGGGGGTGAGCTGGGAGCCGAGGAGGTCGGGGTTGAGGACCTTGTCGAAGCCGAGGCGTTTGAGGTCGTTGGTGATGCGGCGGCGCAGTTCGGCGCGGTCCAGGCGGCGGCCGGTGGTGCGGGGCAGCGAGCCGGCGTAGACGTTCTCGGCGACGGAGACGTGCGGGATGATCTCCGGCTCCTGCGGAATGATCCGGATCCCCGCCCGACGGGCATCGGTCGGCGAGGACAGCGCGAGGGGTCGGCCGTCGAGGACGACATGCCCCTCCGTCGGCTGGTGGTCGCCGGTGAGGATCTTGAGCAGGGTGGACTTGCCGGCGCCGTTCTCGCCCATGAGGGCGGTGATCTGGCCGGCGGGGAAGTCGAGGGTGACGCCGCCGAGGGCCTGGACCGCGCCGAACCGCTTGGTGACCTGGTGGACACCGGCACTGCCGGGGGCCGCAGAGATGGGCGGCGGATCGGCTGGTGTTGGGCGGGGTCGGGTCATGGTGTCGTTCACCTCGAAGACATCAGCAAGGACGGAGGAGAGGAGAGGGGGCACGGCCAGCGGGGGGATGACCGGCCGGGGCTGCTCGGGAGGGGCGACCAGGGTCGCCCGGCCAAGGGCTGGCTGCGGTTCCTGCCGCTGGCCCGACGGGGTGCGCAGTGGTGGCCGCCAGCGGGTGGTGGCCGGGTGGGATCTCGGCGGCCCGCCGTTGGCCCTGTGCGCGGGGAACGGGCTGTGCGTGACGGCGCCTGCTTGCCGTGGAGCGGGTTCGTGGATCTGTGCGGACGTTCGCCTCGGATCTGTCAGTCCGGGGCGGGGAGGTCGAGGTGGGCGCCGCGGCGGTGGCGTATCGCCGTGGGGCTCTGGGCGCGTAGGGCTGCGGCGGTGACGGCCTGGGTTCGGGTGGGTGCCCATTGGACGAAGCTGTGGGTGCCGCAGCAGCCGTCGGGTTTGCGGGTGTGGAGGGTGACCATCCAGCAGGGCGTGGCGTCGGGGCCCGTCCAGTGGTCGAGGGGGCTGATGCGGACCGGCGTGCAGGACGTGGTGCCGGGGTGGGGGTGGCCGGTGGTGGGGCCGGGCGCGTCGGGCACGGGTGCCTCCGGTGGTGCGGGCGGCGCCGGGCCGGGCGCCGGGTGGTGCCTGGGCGGGCCGGAGGTACCGGGTGGCACGTGTCGGCCTCGGGGTGGGGCGCCCCCGCCGGTGTCTCCGGCGGGGGCATTCCCGGGGTGTCCGCGGCCCGTGAGGCCAGGCCGCGGACGGTCCGGGGGTGGTGCGATGCGGTGCGGGGTGTGCTCAGTTGCAGGTGGCGCCGGAGGTCTTGAAGGTGGTGGCGTCGACCATGGTGGTGGGGGCGAAGGCCTCGGCGGGCATGGCCTTGCCGTTCTTGAGGTTGTCGTAGAGGGTCTGGACCGCCAGCGCCCCGACGTCCTTGCCGTTGATGAACAGGGCGGCCCGCATGCCCGACGGCTTGCCGCTGTTCCAGTTCTTGCAGGCGAGGTAGGCGCCGAGGCCGACGCCGATGACGTGGTCGGGCTTGAAGCCGGCGTTCTCCAGCGCGGTGACGCCGCCCTGGACGTTCTCGTCGTTGCAGCCCCACACGACCCAGTTCTTCACGCCCGGGTTGGCGGTCACCGTCGCGGCGATCTTGTCCTGCGCGCCGGTGGGCGTGTTGTCGGTGGCGACGTCGATGTTCTGGACACCCGCGCTCGCGCCCGCAGCGAACGCCGCCTTGGCCGCGTTCACCCGGTCCGTGCAGACCGTGACGTCCTGCTTCCACGCGGAGATGGTCCGCGTCTCGGCGGGGTTCCAGCCCGCCTTCTGGTACTCCTCGGCGGCCCGCTTGCCGACCTCCCCGCCCATCTGGGCGCCGGAGAACCCGATCCGCGGGACCAGGTCGGTCTTGGCGCAGACGGACGGGTCGGGACCGGTCGCACAGATCTGGTCGTCGGAGGTGAGCAGGGCGACCTTGGCGTCCTTGGCCGCCTGGACGACCTGGGGGCCGACTGCGGGGTCGGGGACGACGATGATCAGGCCGTTGGACTTCTGCGCGATCGCGGACTGGACCTCGCTGACGGTCTTGTTCGCGTCGTTGCCCAGGTTGACGACCTTCAGGTCCACGCCGAGTTCGGCGGCCTTGGCCTTGGCGCCGGCCGCCTCGCCGATGAAGTACTCCTGGTCGCCCTGCTTCTGCAGGTAGGTCATCGAGATCTTTCCGCTGACCGGCGCCACCGAGGCGCCCGCACCGGAGGACGAGGTGGACTCCTGACCGGTGGAACACGCGGTACTCACCGCGAGTGTGAGAAGGAGACCGGTGGCGGCCGCGACGCGGCGGCGCGTGCTGGTGGACATGACTGCTCCAGGGGGACGAGCGGGTCTGTGGGGGAAGGAGGCGGCGTGGGGTGCGCGCCTGCCGGCGGGACGGCCCGGGCAAACTGCTGGTGAGGTGACCCGGGCGGCTCCAGGAACGACCGTCTGTGCGGCGCTGCGGATGCCGGGGGTCCGGTCGGGGCTTCGGCCGGCCGAGGTCCTGCCCCGGCGCGGGGAGCCTCGACGACGCGTTGCGTGTACCGAGGTTTTCGAAGGCGTTTCGGAGGCCGGTGATGCTGTTTCCGACCTGTTTCCGGTGTCGTCCTGGGCGCTGATCCTGGGGCTGCGAGATTGCCCGTGTCAAGGCCTTTGCATAATTAATGCGCGGGGGTACCTTCAGCGCATGACAGAGCAGATGTGCCGCCGCTTCGACGGCAAGGTGGCAGTGATCACCGGCGCCGCCGCCGGAATCGGGGCCGCGACCACGCGGCGCCTTGCCGCGGAGGGCGCGGCGGTGGTGATCGTCGATATCGCCGACACCGCAGGTCTGGCGCTGGCCGCCGATATCACGGCGCAGGGCGGGCGGGCGGAGTACCGGCACGGCGACGTGACCTCCGCCGCCATGTGGGACGAACTCGCGGCGCACGTGCGCGAACGTTACGGGCGGCTGGACGTGCTGCACAGCAACGCGTACGCGGTGGTCGTCAAACCCGCCCACGAGCTGACGGAGGCTCAGTGGGACGGCCAGCTCGATGTCACCTTGAAGGCAGCGTGGCTCGGGGTCCGCGCCTTCGCCGAGACGCTGCGCGACAGCGGCGGCTCGGTGGTGCTCACGTCGTCCGTCCACGCGCTGGTGGGGCTTCCCGGCCATCCCGCCTACGCCGCCGCCAAGGGCGCACTGTGCTCCCTAGGCCGCCAACTGGCCGTCGAGTACGGGCCGCGGGTGCGGGTCAACACCGTCGTGCCGGGGCCGATCATGACGGCGGCGTGGGACCGCGTGGACCTGGCGGGCCGGGCCGACAGCGTGGCCGAGACGGTCGCCAAGCGGTTCGGCACCCCCGAGGAGGTGGCGGCCGCGGTCGCCTTCCTCGCCGCGCCCGACGCCTCCTACGTCACCGGCACCACTCTCGTCGTAGACGGGGGCTGGTCGATCGTCAAGGCCTCCTCATGACCCAGACCACGACGAGCCTTCCGGGCCGTCCCGCACACCCGAACAGCCAAGCCGAGAAGAGCCCCGCATGAACCCGCCGACCCGCAACCTGCACCAACAGATCATCGACATCATCGGCGGGCGGATCGTCAGCGGCACCCACGCACCCGGCTCACTCCTGCACCCGGACCAGCTGGAGCAGGAGATCGGGGTCAGCAAGACGGTCCTGCGCGAGGCGTTGCGGGTCCTGGCGTCCAAGGGCCTCATCGAATCACGGCAGAAGCGCGGCACCTTCGTTCGGCCCCGCGCGGACTGGAACCTCCTGGACGCCGACCTGCTGCGCTGGCAGGGCACCGGTGTCCCCGACAAGGGCTTCCTGGCCAACCTGGGCGAGGTCCGCTCGATCATGGAGCCTGCCGCCGCCCGCCTCGCCGCCCAGCGCCGTGAGGAGGCCGACCTCGCCGACCTCGCCGACGCCCTGGAACGGATGGCCGCGGCCGGCGACGACACTCACGCCGCCGTGGAGGCGGACCTCGCGTTCCACCGCGCCCTGCTGGCCGCGGCCCACAACGAGCTACTGACCCGCATGGAAGTGGTGATCGAGGCCGGTCTGCGGGTTCGCGACCACCTTGTCCACAGCGCTGAGCACTGGGCCGACCCCGTGCCCGCCCACCGTGCCGTGATGGACGCCGTCCGCGCCCGCGACCCGCAGGCCGCCGAACACGCCGTACAACACCTGCTCGCGCAGGCCACCGCCGACCTCGACCTGATACACGCACCGGACCAGGGGACATCCGAATGAAGATCATCTCACTGGAGACATTCCCCGTCGCCCCGCGCTGGCTGTTCCTGAAGATCGCCACCGACGAAGGCGTCACCGGTTGGGGCGAACCCGTCGTCGAGGGCCGCGCCGCCACCGTCCGCGCCGCCGTCCACGAACTCGCCGACCACCTCGTCGGCGAGGACCCGCTGCGGATCGAGCACCACTGGCAGGTGCTCACCAAGGGTGGCTTCTACCGTGGCGGCCCGATCCTGTCCAGCGCCGTCGCCGGCATCGACCAGGCCCTGTGGGACATCAAGGGCAAGGCCTACGGCGCCCCCGTCCACCAGCTGCTCGGCGGACCCGTCCGGGACCGGCTGCGGATGTACGCGTGGATCGGCGGCGACAGCCCCGCCCACGTCGCGGAACTCGCCCGCGAACAGGTCGAGGCCGGATTCACCGCCGTCAAGATGAACGGCTCCGCGCAGATGCGGCTCATCGACACGCCCGCCCAGACCAAGGCCGTCGTCGACCGGGTCGCCGCGGTACGCGACGCCATCGGCGACCACCATGACGTCGCCATCGACTTCCACGGCCGGATGTCGACCGCCATGTCCCGCCGCGTCCTGCCTCTGCTGGAACCGCTGCACCCCCTGTTCGTGGAGGAGCCCGTTCTGCCCGAACACGCCCGCGACCTGCGCCGGCTCGTCGACTCCACCACCGTGCCCCTCGCCTGCGGCGAACGGCTCTACTCCCGTGCCGACTTCCGCGACGTCCTGCCCACCGGCATCGCCGTCGCCCAGCCCGACGTCTCGCACGCGGGCGGCATCTCCGAGGTCCGCCGCATCGCCGCCCTCGCCGAGGCCCACGACGTCGCGATGGCCCCCCACTGCCCCCTCGGCCCGATCGCGCTCGCCGCGAGCCTCCAGCTCGGCTTCGCGATACCGAACTTCCTCATCCAGGAACAGAGCCTGGGCATCCACTACAATCGCGGCAACGAACTCCTCGACTACCTGGTCGACACCGAGCCGTTCCGCTTCACCGACGGGTACGCGAAGCTTCCCACCGGCCCCGGCCTGGGCATCGAGATCGACGAGGACGCCGTACGCCGCGCCGCCGAGACCGGGCACCGCTGGCGCAACCCCCTCTGGCACCACGACGACGGATCGTTCGCGGAATGGTGACCCACATCCCCCTCACCGCCACCACTGACCCGGACCACGGCGGACGGTGGACCAGCCTTCGGGGCGGCGGACGCGAATGGCTCTGGCACCGCCGCGCCCCCGCCCGTGACACCGTCCGGCCCGGCGATCCGTTCGTCGACGCCGGCGGCCTGGAGGAATGCGTCCCCACCATCCGCGGCAACCCCGACCACGGCGACGCCTGGTCCCGGCCCTGGCAGCGCGACGCCGACGCCGACGTCCTCGACCACCCCGACTTCGTCCTGCGTCGCAGTCTGCGGCGTAACCCGGCGGGGGCACTGTCCGCCTCCTACCACCTGTCGGCGAATCCCGGGTACCGCTTTCTCTGGGCGGCCCACGCGCTGCTCGACGTGACCCCCGGCGCCCACCTCACCGCGCCCGTGGGAACGGCCACCCGGGTCTTTCCCGAAGCCGCCCACCTGATCGACGAACCCTGGCCCGACGACACCCCCCACCTCACCGGGCACTGGCCCGCACCGCTCGGACTGCCTCTGGACCGGCTCGGCCCCGACGACGGCACCGCCGTGGGCACCATCCTCACCCACTGCGCGGACATCTCCGTCACCGACGGACCGGACACGCTCCGCCTGACCCTGCGCACCGACGCCGACGTCCCCCTGTCCGTGGCTCTGTGGCGCAACCTCCACGGCTACCCCACCGCCGCTCCCTACCGCAGCATCGGCGTCGAACCCATGCTCGGAGCCGTCTTCGACCTCGCGGAGGCGGGACAGGACGACGCCGCCACCGTCCCCGCCGACGGCGAACTGCGCTGGGAACTCGAGATCACCGCCACCCGAACCCCCTCCCCTGTGACGAGAGCGCCCCATGAATCTGACCGAGTTGCCCTTCCGCACCCTCGCCATCGTGCGGGGGCGGGATCGTGACGCCGCCCTGCGGACCGTGCTGACCCTCGCCGAGGAGGGCATCACGGCCGCCGAGGTGTCCCTGACCACCACCGACGCGCTGTGGGTGATCGAACAGGCCCGCCGCGAGCTCGGCCCCGACGCTCTGCTGGGCGCCGGGACGGTCCTGAGCGTCGAGGACGCCGCCCGGGCCGCCGACGCGGGCGCCGCCTTCCTCGTCACCCCCGGCCTCGTCGCAGGCCTGCCCGAACTGCCGGTGCTGATGGGGGCTTTGACACCCGGCGAGGTCATCGCGGCGACCGCTCACGGCGCCCTCGCCGTCAAGCTCTTCCCCGCCCTGTTCGGCGGCCCCGCCTACCTGAACGCGCTACGCGCCCCGTTCCCGGACGTGCCGTTCGTGCCCGTCGGCGGCATCGACGCCACCGCCGCCCTCGCCTACCTCA
>NZ_JAQYWW010000948.1:0-1188 GCF_036322525.1 Streptomyces sp. BE20
CTCAGCCGAGCTGCTGTTCGATGGCGCGGAGCTTGCGTTCCAACGCGTCCAGTTTCGGCAGTGACAGGGTGTCGTCATCCGCGGTCAGGTCGACGGTGACGGACTCCTCGGGGCCGTCCTCGACGAGACCACCGCGATGGACCTCGGGCCCGGCCACCGACCGGGCCGCCGAGCGGGCCGGCCGCCGGGCGAGGTCGGCCGCGCCAGCCCGCGACAGACCACCCGGGTGATCGGGCCCGACCGCCGGGAGAGGGTCCGAACCGCCCTGCCGCCCCTCGGAGGTGACGGCAACGGCGACCCCGGCAAGGGCCCGGCTGCCACGGGCCCGCGAGAACGGTCCACCCCGGCGGGCGATGGCCTTCAGCTCCGCCCGCTCCCGCCGATCGGCGCTACGGGTCCGCAACCTGGCCTCCTGCCTGGCCTCACGCTCCTCCCGAACCTCGTCGACCGCCTCGTCCAGACTCCGAACGTTCTCCAGCAACATCAACGACCAGGCCGCGAACGTCTCACGGGGCGCCCGCAACCACCGCACGATACGGATCTGCGGCAGCGGACGCGGCACCAGACCCTGCTCACGCAGCGCCGCCCGACGAGTCTGCTTCAACGCCCGGTCGAACAGAATCGCAGCCGACACGGACATCCCCGCGAAAAACTGCGGCGCACCGTCATGCGACACACCACGCGGCGCGTGCACCCAGTTGAACCACGCCGAAGCAACCGCGAACACCCAGACCAGCAGACGCGACCCCAACGCCGCGTCACCATGACTGGCCTCACGCACCGCGAGCACCGAACAGAACATCGCCGCACCGTCCAGACCGAACGGCACCAGGTACTCCCAACCACCCGACAACCCCAGATTCTCCACACCGAAACCCACCAGACCGTGGAACGACAACGCGGCCGCCACACCCGCACAGCAGAACAACAGCGTGTAGGAGGAGATCCCGTACACCATCTCGCGGCGCCGGCGCCGCTCCTCACCGCGCTCCCAGGAATCGGCCACCTCACCGGACCGACCCGCCCGGCGACTCCGAAGACGCAGAAACATCACCAGCGTGAGCACGGACACCAGGACCGCACCCACGGCCACGGTCCAGGAAAGCTGTATCGGGGTCAGGTTCATAACGGATCGGCCTCGCTGTGGGAATTGAAGGACAGGTCTGATCATCCGAAAAGCGTGGGACC
>NZ_JAQYWW010000949.1:0-11343 GCF_036322525.1 Streptomyces sp. BE20
GACACCGACCGGGGCCAGGCGAGCCACGGCGGCTCCTGGAAGGCCTGGCTGGACGGCTACGGGTCCGGCCACACGGACACCGTCGCGCAGACGGTCGCCGTCCCGGCGGGCTGCCGGGCGACGCTGACGTACTGGCTGCACGTCGACACGGCCGAGAACACCACGTCCAGCAGGTACGACCGGCTCACCGTCACCGCCAACGGCCAGGAGGTGGCCGCCTACTCGAACCTCGACCGGGCCGCCGGCTACATCCTGCGGACGGTCGATCTCTCCGCCTACGCCGGACAGAACGTCGCCCTCACGTTCACCGGCACGGAGGACACCTCGGCGCAGACCAGCTTCGTCCTCGACGACATCACCGTCGAGATCGGCGACTGACCCGCCCCGCACCGGCAGGCCACACCACCAACCGCACCCCTGGAGCGGCCGGGCGGCACCAACCGTCCGGCCGCTCCCCCGTGCCCGCCCGGGCCCCTCGGATGTGCCGCCGGACCCGTGTCCCCCGCGTCGGGCCCGACACCGCCGGCCGCCGAGTCACCCCACCCGCGGGCTGTCCACCGACATCCATGCGGCCGGGCGGGCGCTGGACCGGTTCGACCGGAAAAGGACAGCGGTGAGCCTGGTCGCGGAAGGCCGTCGGCAGAAGTGGGACCGCATCCGTTCGTACCTTCTCGGGCTCGGCAGGACCGCGCGTCATCGGGGCTTACAATTCAGCCGCAGACGGCTATAGTGCCCAAATCGCCCACGGCAAATCTCTCCACCAGGGTGCCGCCCATGCACATGACCGGCATGAACCTGCCGCGCCCCCGAAGCCTCGCCGGCCAACTGTTCGCCCTCCAGGCCATGGTGCTGGTCATGGCCGTAGGCCTGTGCGCGACCTTCGCGTACCTCGGCGCAGGAGGCCAGGCCGAGGAGGCCGCTCGACGCCAAACGGCCGGAACGGCGGGCTCGGTGGCCGCCGCCCCTTCGGTGCGCGAGGCCATCCGCTCCAGCGATCCGACCGCATTGCTCCAGCCCTACGCGGAGCAGGTCCGCAAGAACACCGGGGTCGCCTTCGTCACGATCATGAACCCCCGGGGAATCCGGTGGACCCATCCCGATCCCCGTCTCATCGGAGGACGGTTCTCCGGCCACATCGAATCCGCCCAGAAGGGCGAAACCTCCTACGAGATCCACTCCGGATCCTTCGGGCCGTCGGTGCGTGTCGTGATGCCGATATTCGACGGCACGACGATCGTCGGCCTGGTCAGCGCCGGCATCACCGTGCAGAGGATCAACGATCAGGTGTGGCAGCAGCTGGTGTCGTTGGCCGGAACGGCGCTCGCCGTCCTGGCCGTGTGCGGGCTGGCCATGTCCCTCCTCGCCGTCCGGCTGCGTCGGCAGACGCACAGCATGCCCGCCGCCGAACTGGGCCAGATGTACGCCTACCAACAGGCCACGCTGCACGCCCTGAGGGAGGGATTGCTGATCCTGGACGCGCAGGGGCGCATCACCCTGATCAATGACGGCGGCCGACAACTGCTCGGGCTCGGACCCGAGGCCGGTTCGGAAGGCGTGATCGGCCGCAGGATCGACGAACTCGGCCTTCCAGTGCCCCTCACCGACGCGATGATGCTCGCGCAACCGCGCGTCGAGGAGGTCCATCTGACCGGCGAACGAGTGCTCGTCGTCAACACCGCACCCGTTCTCAGCGGAGCCCGGCGCGGCACGGTCGTGACCCTCCGCGACCACACCGAACTGCGGCTCCTGTCCCGTGAACTCCGCTCCGTACAAGGCTTCGCGGAAGCCCTGCGATCCCAGGCGCACGAGGCGGCCAACCGGATGCACACCGTGGTCTCGCTGATCGAACTCGGCCGCGCCGAGGAAGCGGTGCGATTCGCCACGGTCGAGCTGGCCCTGACGGGCGAGCTCACCGATCAGATCGCCGAGGTGATCGCCGAGCCCGTCCTGGCCGCCCTGCTTCTGAGCAAGGCGGCCCAGGCCGATCAACTCGGGGTGGAGTTCGCCCTCGCGCCGGACAGCCGGGTCGAGGAGGGGTCCCTGCCCGAGGACTCGTTGTCATCAGGGGACTTGGTGACCGTGCTCGGCAATCTCATCGACAACGCCCTGGACGCCGCCGTCCAAGGGACCGCCTGCCGTGGTTCGCGACTCCACCCCTCCGCCCCCGGGGGCGACGGCCTTGCCCCGCAGCGCCGTCCACGAGTGACGGTCACCGTCCGCGCCGACGCCGCGGAGCTCCTGATCAGTGTCTGTGACACCGGCCCGGGGCTCGACACGACAGCGCTCGAAGAGATCTTCCGACGCGGTTGGAGCACCAAATCACCGGTGAGGTCGGCGGACCACGAATCGCCGGAATCCGGGCGGGGACTGGGGCTCGCGCTGGTCAGGCAGGCCACACGGCGCAACAGGGGAACGGTGACGGTCGGGAACGCACACGAGGGCGGTGCGCAGTTCACCGTCCGGCTGCCACTCTCGCCCCGGTGACAGGCCGACATCGAACGCAAGAGCCGGCCACCGGGCGGACCCTGCCGCCTCGTCTGCCCCTCCGCTGCGATTCTGGGCGCCGTACCTGTCCCCGGCAGCCCGACGCGGCCACGCAGCGGGCATGGTGACGGGAAGGCGGCTGCGCGGACCCTCGTGCTCAGGGCGGCATACGATCCCGGACCCGCGTGCGCGACCAGACCTCTCCCCGTGCGCCGCTCGCGATACTGCGGTTACGGGCAGACCTGGAGAGCCCCTGAGGCGTCGGCGCTGTCCAGCAGACGCTCGACGACCTCGTCGACCATTGCGTCCCGGCCACCGAGGCGACCGGTTCCGTCCTCTCCGCCGTGACTCGTCCGTTCCACCTGGCCGAGGACCCGGGACCGAGACCGCGGCCAGGCTGTCATGTCACGGGCTTGCGCGATCTTTCAGCCACGCCCACCGGCTACGGGCCACGGCGTATGAAGAGGGGCGTCGGACGGTGGGAAGACCCTGCCGGTGTGTGGGTGAGCGGGTGTGTGGCGGCCCGGTGGACGGTGGCGCTGATCCGCTTGAGGAGCAGCCTCGGGATGGGCGTGCTCGTGGGCCGCGGCCCTTCCGCGGCCGACAGGCCGGTCATGCCAGGGGTGGGGCCGGTCGGGCACCCCCGGGGTGGAGGGGCCGCGGTGGGGCGGGGACCGGGCCTGTGGCGGGGGGGTCGTCGCCGGTGAGTGTCCCTAGGTGACGCAATCGCTGCTCCAGGTAGGAGTTCAGGCGGGTGTGGTGTTCGTGTTCGAGTGCGCGCAGCCTCTGGATCCTGGATTCGAGGCCCGCGCGGACGGCCTCCAGATTGCCGATGATCGTCTGGACCGCGGCACGGGTGTCGCGTTCCAGGGTGTCGGCGTCGGCCTGCGCGGCACGTTCGACGCCCTCGGCTCGGGTGCGGGCCGCGGTGAGGACGCTCCAGGCCTCGGCGCGGGCGGCTGCGACGGCCCGGTCGGCGACCTGTTGGGCGAGTGTGAGGACCTGGGCGGCCCCGGACACGCCGTCCGGGGCCGGACGCGGGGACGGGGGCAGAGACGGGGGCGGGGGCGGAGACGGGGGCGGGGGCGGGGGCATGAGTGCCGGGCTCCGAGTGCCGGTGATCGGCGCTACGGCTGCGGGGCGGACAAGGGCCGAGGCCACAGCAGTTCGAAGGCTCTCGTTCTCGCGCAGCAGTCGGACGAGTTCGGCTTCGACCAAGTCAAGGAAGTCGTCGACCTCGCGTCCGTCGTAGCCCGGGCGCAGGCGGACGGTGGTGAACTGGCGGGCGCGCAGGTCTGCAAGGGTGAGGGGCATCGGGGCAACCTCGACTGTCGGTGTACCGGGTGGCCCGACCGTGCCCGGCGCCTTCGGTGTGGTGGCGTCGGACGGGCGGTGGTGGGCGGGCATCGGCTGCGAGGCGCCGGACACCGGACGCGCACGCGGATGCGTGGGCGGGGCACGGGCAGCGGCCCCGGAAGCGGCGGCCGTCGTCGGTGTACGGATTGCCGCTACGCGCTTTTTACCCTCCCCGCTCATGCGAAGTCCAGGGGTTACCGCGAGGAATTGTGCCTTCGTCCGAACCGCGCGGATCGGACTCACGGTGGGTACCCGCCCGGGCACCGGGCGACCGCGGCCCCGGGGGGGGCTGCTGCGCGACGAGCGGTATGTCCTGACCGCAACGGTGTGAGTGTCGGTGTGGGCGCGCGGCCGGCGGCTCGCGCGACATGCCCCGCTCCCAAACCGCCGGTGGGGTCCTCGCCCGTCTGCGGGCGACCGTGAGGCCGCCCCCGATGGGTGGCGACCTCACGCTTTCGGGTTGCGCCGATACCGCTGGACTTTCCGGCCTTCGCCGGTGCGGGCGGTGTCGGTGTCTCTCAGCGGGTGCAGCGCAGGTTGTCCACGCTCACCGCTTCTCCCATCGCGCGCATCCCCGCGTCGTTGGGGTGCAGATGGTCTCCGTCGTACGAAGGCAGCAAGCGCGACGGTTGGGCCGGGTCGCGCATGACCGCGTCGAAGTCGACCACCGCGTCGAAGAGCGCGCCGCTCCTGATGACCTCGTTCACCTGTTGGCGGACCTGCTCGCCCGCGGCCGTCCAGTACGCCGACCCCTGGTAGGGCATGATGGTCGCACCCATCACGCAGACGCCGGCCGCGTGTGCGCGATCCACGATGTCGCGGTAGCCGTCGGTCAGCGCCTGAGCGGTCGGAGCGCTGCGAATGATGTCGTTGATGCCCTCCAGGAGAACGACCGTACGCAGTCCCCGCTGCGACAACACGTCGCGGTCCAGTCGTCGGACCGCGCTCTCACCGAAGTTGTTGTGGTCTTTCAGCACCTCGTTACCGGAGATGCCTTCGTTCGCCACCCCTTTGACCAGGTTGCCCGGGGTGTTCTGGAGCCGGGCGGCGAGGACGTCCGGCCAGCGGCGGTTGGTGTTCTGAGTGGAGTTCAGGCCGTCCGTGATGGAATCACCGAGTGTGGCGACGGCACCGGTGCCGGTGGGGGCGTCGACCACGACGGCGTCCAGGTACGACCAGGTGGTGACCGTCTGCGTGAAGGAGGTGCCGGCGTCGTCGGCCGCGTGATCACCCTGGGGTGCCACGTAGGACGTCTGCCGTGCCGCTTTGTGGCCGGAGGCGGTACCGGAGGCCTGCTGGACGTAGAGGCTGACCGCGAGGTCGGAGCCGGCCTGGACCGTGGTGTCGAGCGGGTCGCTGTACACCGTGCCCCCCGCGGGGACCGTCACCGAGGACGCACCGTTGAACGTCAACGGGCTGTTCCTGCCGGGCGTCACGGCGGCGCCCGACGACCGTAGCCCCACCCTCCCGGCGCCGAACGTCACCGGCTGTTGGCCGAACGCGTTCGACAACCGGATCCGCAGGCCGCTGCCTCCCGTGCTGGTGTGGACGATGAGGCGGTGGGTCCGGTCCTGGACGGCGTTACCGAGCCGGTCGGTGCTCGCCGCCCAGGTCACCACCTGCGTCGTCACGGGCGTTTGGGTGAGCTGCTCGCTCTCGGTGCTGTCGCAGGGCGACTGTACGAGGCCGGTGCCCCAGGTCGGGGAGGAGTTGGCCACGTTGAGGCACTTGCCGCTCTGCCGGGCAACCAGGCGCACGTGCCCGTTCCCCAGGTCTTCCGGCTTCCACTGCTCGTTCCGGGCGCCGTCGGTACACGGCCACTGGATCACGGCCGCGCCGTCGGATGTGGATCCACCCCGGACATTCAGGCACTGGGAACTGTGCCGGGCGATGACGCGCACGTACCCGGAGTCGGTCTCCTGAAGGCGCCACTGTTCGTTCGGGGCGCCACCGATGCAAGGCCACTGGATCACGGCCGTGGCGTTGGCCGTGGATGCGCTCCGGACATTCACGCACTGGGAACTGTGCCGGGCCGCGAAGGTGTAGTAGGGGCCAGGGTTCGCGACCAGGCCGGTCGAGACCGGACCTGCGGTGGCCACCGAGGTGGCTGTGGGTATGCCTGGCACCAGAAGCCCCAGGATGACGGCGGTGGGGAGAAGCCAGGATCTGCGCATTTCAGTTCCCTTCTCAGCAGAGACGAATGGCGAGCATCGTGAAGAGCACGAGGCCGCGCGGCCAGGAGCACCGCGCGGCGGTGGGTCGTGAATCGCTCAGGTGGGTACCAGAGGTATGGCCGACGTGTTGTCAGCCGTTGTCCTGCCGCGCGCGCATGCGAACGGCGGCTGGAAGAACCGGACGGTCGTCCTCCCGTACGGCGGGCGCCGGCGATCTGGCAGGCCGGCTGTGGCCTCCCCTGTCACTCCTGTACCGGCAGTGGGACTCCGAACGAGGTCCGTGTCCGATCAGCCCACGTTCCACGTTTGGTGGGGCGCCGGCTTCTTACCTGTTCGAAGCCCCAATCTGCCTGGGGACGTTCTCGCCCGACCGGTCCGGTAAGGGTCAGCCGGCGATGATCTCGTTGAGGACGAAGTGGCCCCACCGGTGGTTGGCGGTGCGGGGGACGAGTCGAATGCGGGTGGTGGTGACGGGGGCGGGAAGGGCGATCGTGCGGTTCTCGATGGCGGAGGTGTTGGTGTTCCAGGTCAAGGCCGCTCCGGCGACCTGGGGGACCCATATGCCCCTGGCCGGGTCCCAGGTCTGCACGTCGAGGTTGGTGATGCCCGCGCCTTGGCCGTATTGGGTGGCCAGGGTGACCGCGCTGATAGTGCGTGCGGTGCTGTAGTCGACGGTGATAGTGCCGTTGACGGTGACGCCCGAGTTGGGCACCCAATACGTGGCGGGGACGCCGTCAGCGAGGTTGCCCAGTTGCCCCTGGTCGGTGCCGTACGAGGAGCTCACCGTGGGGACGGGGACGGGGATGTTGACGCGGACCTCGGCCAGTTGGAGCTCGTTGGTGCCGGCGAGCTGGACTCGGATGAACCTCCCGTTGGCACCGACGGGGACGGTGAGCTTCTGGGGTGCGGTGCCCTTGATCCGAATCCGCTTCACGGCCGGGTCGGCCTCGATGCTCGCCCAGCTGCGGCCGGTCAGGTCGGTGACCGACACGAGCAGGTAGAAGTCGGTGAGGTGGTCGCCGCAGCAATCCGTGCGATTGAACACCTCCACATCCCGGATCGGGCGCTGTGCGCCGAGGTCTGTCTGCCACCATGCCTGGTAGTCGCTGAGGGTGTGGGTGACGCTTCCGCCGGCCCAGGTGCCGTCAGTGTTGCCGTCCACTGCCCGGCTCGCCGGCCAGGAGGGAGCGTAGGTGGAGGACTGGGTGGCCGGCCTGCCCAGGGCCGCGTTCGCGGTGTCCTCGACGGGCGCGCCGTATTGGCCGTCCGTGAAGACGGTCTTCCACTGCCGGTCGGCGAACCACTCGTGCACGGCGCGGGTGTAGTGCACAGCGTCGCCGCTGAAGATCCCGTAGGTGGGCGCAGCGGAGGGCTGGTAGAGCGGCGTACCCGTCGCGGAGGTGGCGTCGGCCGGGTCGATCAGCGTGTAGGGGTTGGGTGCGGGCCGATTGGCGAGGCCCGTCAGGGCATCCAGGACGTGCTGTGTCGGTGCCTGTTGGAAGAGCGTCGCGCGTGGACGGTAGAGGAAGACCGGGGCCTGCGTGGCGCCGGTCATCGTACGCAGCGGCTCCAGGACGTTGAGGAACGCCTGCTGGATGTGGCCGGTGCTGACCGTGGTGTTCAGCGCCGCGTCGGTCTCCCACTGGTTCCAGTGCATGCCGATGACGCGCGGTCGCTTGCCTGCCTCCTGCAGTGCCCGCAGGCCGTTGCCGATGGTGTTGAGAGTGAGCTGGTGCAGGCTGTCGATCTGGGTCGGGTCGCGGTCGGGCCACCAGCGGTTGTTGCCCCCGTCGGTCCCCTGCATGCCCTGGTTGCCCCAGCCCACGTGGATCACGTTCAGGTCGGGGAGGGCTGCGCCGGCGTTGATGGCGCGTTCCCACCGCATCGCGGTCACCGACGCGACGTTGTACGTGCGGCCGGAATTCCATTCGGCACCGAGGTTGCTGCCGGTGCAGGTGTACGGCGACCAGGTTGCCTGTGTGGCCCCGACCGTGAGGTTGCCCTGCCGGTTCAGCCCCTTGACGTGGCTGAAGGACGCGCACTGCGCCAGATCGGCGGGGTTCTTCATCGTCGCGGTCCACCCGACGGCGTTGCTCTGTCCGAGCACGATCAGCACCGGGGCGTCCACCGCGAGGTCGTACGGAGCCCGGGTGGGATCGTTCGTGGGCGGGGTCGATGCGGCCGACGACGGGGGAGACAGCGTCGCGGAGGCGGCCAGCAAGGTGACGGCGGTCACCAACGAGGCGGCGAGGCGGCCGAGGGGGCGCGGCCGGCGAACCACGCCGGGGGACTCTCGAAGGTCGTCGCCGCGCGACGACCGGACCTGATCGTCGACCGGTGACCGGGCGAAAATGCTGCTGAACATCATGGGTCGCTCCTTGGTTCGGGAGTCGGGACAGCGGTGGCCCGTCCTCCCGCTCGGCACGCATCGTGCGGACGGACTTCTCGCGTTCACACCTCGATCGAAACTCCTTGGCTCGTTCGAGGTGTTCCAGAGGGTCGGGGCTGCCCGACCTGCGGGTGAAAGGGCTTCCACGCGACGCCTCACGGGGTCGGCGAGGTGCGGTGGAGGAACAGGCCGACAGGGCCACGTATCAGCACTGCCACGGCCCTCTCGCTGACGGTCGCCGTGGTCGTCGACGGTGCCCGCTCCCAGCAGTCGGTCTGTTCCTGCGGCGTATCCCAGCTCACCGAGGCACGGACCACAAGGCACCAACAGCGATGTGCGGCGAACGGTCACACCGTGCGGCCAGCGGCAGGCCGAACGGTCGACCGAAACCCGCCACCACCCCCTCGCCGCCATCTCCACCACACGCACGACGACTCGGCAGCCGCACGGAAAGTCCTCCCCTGCCCCCTCGACCACTCCGCACTCCCCCACCCACGACACCACCCCGCGCGGGCCTGCCGATCCCCATCGACTGCCGCGTTCGGCCAGGCAGAGCCGGCTCTCCCCGGTCGGCAGGAAGTCACTTCGCCGACCAGCCGCATCCCCGGGCAGGATGGTGAAGTCACGCCCGATCAGGTCCGGGGCGAACACAGACCTGCGGGCCCGGCAGGTCAGGCCGCGGCGCCGGCGGCGGGTGCACCCACGATCCCGCGCTCGTGCGTGATCCGCTCCACCAATTTCCGCTTGACCGCCCGGCTCTGACGCCGCGGTTGCGCGCGCACGCGCGGGACGGCCATAGGCGTCCCTGGGCGCGAAATGGATCAGCGCGACCTCGGCGGCCAGCAGGTCCTCGGCCCGCTCGCGGGCGCGGCGGACCTGCTCGTCGGCGCGCCAGTCGTCGGACGAGGACCGGGCGATGCCCAGGACGCGGCAGCTCCGCTCGACGCCCCAGACGCCGTGGTGGTCCTCAACGAAACGGAAGCGGATCACCGTGTCCGGGGTATGGGGTCGTTCGCCTCGAAGCGTCAGGAGGAACTGAACGGAGGGCCGGAAGGGTCGGTGAAGGGGTGGGGCCCCGGCCGGCGGGGGGATGACCGGCCGGGGCTGCTCGGGGGCGGCCCGGTGGACAGAGGCGGCTGGACCGCTGTCGGCCTGACGGGGTGTTCGGTGGCGGTGGTCGGCGGTGGTGGGTCGGTCGGGCTCTCGGTGGGCCGCCGCCGCTCGCCCGCCTTGTGTTGGGGGCGTGGGCTGTCATCCCCGCAACTGCCGGGCTACAGCTCCGACATCAGGCTCTCAGGTTCAGCAGGGAGCGAGCCACCGCCCGGTTCCCGACCGGCGCGTCGTATCGATAGGGCCACCTGGGCAGGATTTCGACAGACGGCAGCCGAGCCTGCGCAGCCGACGGACGGTGGCGGCGGC
Organism: Streptomyces sp. BE20; assembly: GCF_036322525.1. NCBI lineage: Bacteria > Bacillati > Actinomycetota > Actinomycetes > Kitasatosporales > Streptomycetaceae > Streptomyces > Streptomyces sp. BE20. The sequence continues at coordinate 9,823 of NZ_JAQYWW010000949.1, forward strand.
CTGCCGGTCGTCGAGCACGAAGACGAAGGGGCCCGGGATCAGGAGCGTGTCGATCCAGCCGTTGGCGATGCGGCGTTCGAGCTGTTCCAACTGGGGCAGGCCGTCAGGGTGCCGGCGCCCATTGTCGATGTACACGAAGGGATCCGGCAGGCTGTGCCGCACGGCGAGCCGTTGCTTCGCCCTGCGGTGGCATTCCATGTCGGACGGATCACTGAGGTAGCAGCGCAGGTAGAGCGCGGCCTGCGGATGCGCGGTCATCCGTCGTGAGTACATGAGGTCCCACCTGCCCGTGGCCTGAGGAAGTGGATGGGGAACGTTCTGCACCGGCCCGTCGGAGGGTCGGGGTTCCGGCGGCGTGGTTCGTTCCCCACCTTCCCCTGCGGAGGTGGACGGCCGCATCGGGAGATCTACGGAGGCGGCTACGGAAACCGCGACCCTCGTGCACGCTGTGCACGGCGACCGGCCGCGCTGTCGGGGGCCGGCTGTCGTCATCCTGCGCGGCCCGGCGTCCGGCGCGCGGGCGGGCTTGACGGCACCTCAAAGTCTCACGGAGGAAGGCCCCTACCGGAACACCCACCCCGGACCCGCCAGCCCGGCCGGTCCGCTCACAAGGTTCGGACTCTACGTTCGACGATCGTGCGGTCGATTCAGCAGGCCACGGGGGCAGCTGGGACCGGCTTCGGCTCGGTGGCCGGTCCCCTCTGGCGCACTGCGCTCCACCGAGGCGGCCCCACGCGGTCGGTCACCGCTCGGACACCTGCGGTGGCGGGCTTCGACCGGCCATGTCCGGGCACTGAAGGCCCTCGAAGCCGGACACCAATCGGCTGTGATTCACCTCACGTTTGAGCGGCGCGCCTCACTGACTATCGTCTATCGAAAGACACGCCCCCATGCGCCGGCCATCCGCATCGCGGATTCCAGCCAGGCAGAAATATCAATCCCCCATACCACCACAGCGGATTTCGGTGACGGATTTCCAGGCTGCGTCCGCTGTTCGGAGCGGGCGATGCCATCCAAGGTCAGGAGTCGTCAGAACCCTGGTTCCTTGCGCATAGAAGGCCAATAGCCATGGCAACGAAGACGTAAGCCGTCGGATTCCTGACGGATCCGCCGACCAAGCCGGCGAATTCTCCAGAATTTGCTGAGGAAGCGCCCGACCATCGCTTGCAGGACATCGAACCGGTGCGACCTCCGTCCCGAAATCAGCCCTGCCGGACCATGAGCCGCCGCTGACACCTTCCACCCCGGAGCAGCGCCGGTCCGCACCCGACTCCGTGCCCGGCACCAGCCCCGCTGCCAGGGAGACACCACATGAGCATCGAAGACCGCGGCATCCGGTTCCCGCAACCGGCCCGCTCCCGCAAATGCGACCGGCGCACATACGTGCTCGACACCAGCGTGCTCCTGGCGGACCCTCTCGCCATGACCCGCTTCGAGGAGCACGAGGTCGTTCTCCCGGTGGTCGTGGTCACCGAGCTGGAAGCCAAGCGGCACCACCCCGAACTGGGCTACTTCGCCCGC
>NZ_JAQYWW010000950.1:0-1898 GCF_036322525.1 Streptomyces sp. BE20
GGCCCCGACCTCGTCCGCGGCACCCGCAACGGGTACGGGCGCCGGCAAGGGCACGCCGGAGGTCGCCGACGGCTCGGGCGTCAAGATCGCCCTCGTCCCCGGCGGGGCGCACCCGTACTTCCAGCCGTGGAAGAGTGCCGGCGCCGCCGCGAAGACGGCGTTGCGTCTCGGGGACGTGACCTTCGACGAGACCGCCGAGTGGGACCAGCAGAAGCAGAACAACCTGCTCTCGACACTCGCCGCACGCGGCTACAACGCCTTCGGCATCTTCGGTGTCTCGCCCACCGACATCAACACGACGTTCGCGGACCTCAAGTCGCAGGGCTTCGCGGTGGCCTCCCTCGCCTCGTGCCCGGCCGGCGGCTCGAACAAGGCGGACTTCTGTCTGTCGACCGACGTGACCCGCGCCGCGTACAAGGCGGCCACCGCCGCGATCGAGGCGATGGGCGGCCAGGGCACCCTGGTGCACCTGACCGGCAACAACGTGGACGCCAACACCCAGCTGCGGATCAAGGGGGTCGCCCAGGCCGTGGAGGAGTCCGGTGGCAAGGTGAAGCTGCTGCAGACCGTCACGGACATCGACAAGGACCTGCAGAGCGCGCAGAAGGCGGTCTCCGACCTGCTCGCCGCCAAGGGCAGCCAGATCAACGGCATCGTCACCACCGCCTACAACCCCGCCGTCGCCGCCGCGGACGCCGTCAAGACCACCGGCTCCAAGGCCAAGGTCGTCGCGATCGACGACGACCCCAAGATCCTCGGCGCGATCAAGGACGGCACGGTCGCCGCGACCGTCGTACAGAACCCGGTGGGCCAGGCGGAGGTCGGCTCCTGGGCGCTGGCCCTGCTGCAGACCAAGCAGTGCACGGTGCGCGACCCGGGCGCGATCGTCGACTCCGGCTCCTTCGTCGTGACCCAGCAGACCGTCGACACCTACGACGCCGACCGCAAGGCGAAGACGCAGCAGCTCAAGGTGCAGTTCACGGACACCGTCCTCACCTGCCGCTGACCACCACCCCGCCTCAGAGATCGGGCTTCGTCTGATGACCACCATCACGACCGCCACCGCTCTTCTCGCCGACATCGCGGTGGAGGCGGACCGCACGGACGCCGTCCAGGCGTTCGTCAAGCAGGAGACGATCCTGGTCGAGATCGCGACCACGGACGGGCTCCGGGGAACCGGCTACTCCTACACCATCGGGACCGGCGGAAGCTCGGTGCTGAGCCTGCTGAACGACCACCTGCTCCCCCTTCTCGGGGGACAGGACGCGCGCAACGTCGAGGCGCTGTGGCAGCGACTGTTCGCCGCGACACGGGCGACGACCACGGGTGCCATCACCTCCCTGGCACTCGCGGCCGTCGACACGGCCCTGTGGGACCTGCGCTGCAAACGCGCCGGCGAACCGCTGTGGCGCCTCGCCGGCGGACACCGCCCACAGGTCCCCGTCTACGACACCGAGGGCGGCTGGCTCCACCTGACCACCGACGAACTCGTGAAGTCGGCGCTCACCGCCCGGGAGGCGGGCTGGGCCGGCGTGAAGATCAAGGTCGGCAAGCCCCACGCCGCCGAGGACGCCGAGCGCCTGCGGGCCGTCCGCGAAGCCGTCGGGCCGACCCTGCACATCATGACCGACGCCAACCAGTCCCAGAGCATCTCCTCGGCGCTGCGGCTCGCACGGGCCCTGGAACCCTACGACCCGTACTGGCTCGAAGAACCTCTGCCGGCCGACGACATCAGCGGCCACGCACGACTCGCGAGGGCCACCCGCATCCCCGTCGCGGTCGGCGAGTCCATGTACTCGCTCGCGCAGTTCCGCACCTACCTGGAGGCCGGCGCCGCGTCCATCGTGCAGGTGGACGCCGCCCGCGTCGGCGGCATCACCCCCTGGCTCAAGGTCGCC
>NZ_JAQYWW010000951.1:0-544 GCF_036322525.1 Streptomyces sp. BE20
AGCGTGTAGGTGCTGGTGTGGGTGCCGGAGGGGGCGGTGCCGGTGACGGTGAGCGGGTAGGTGCCGGGTGTGGTGGTGCCCGCCGTGGTGATGTTGAGCGTGGCGGGGGATCCGGCGGTGACGCTGCCGGGGGTGGCGGTTGCGTTGACGCCGGCCGGGGCACCGGATACGGTGAGGCTGACGCTCTGCGCCGAACCCGACGTCACGGCGGTGGTGATGTTCGCGCTGGTGCCCGCACCGGCCGAGACCGTGCCGGAGACCGGGTTCACGCCGACCGAGAAGTCGTTCCAGGGCTGGGTGCTCGTCACCTTCAGCTTGAAGGTGGTGGTGTGGGTGCCGGTGGGGGCGGTGCCCGTGACGGTGATCGGCGAGGTGCCGGGTGAGGTGGAGCACGCCGTGGTGAGGTTGAGCGTGGCGGGGGATCCGGCGGTGACGCTGCCGGGGGTGGCGGTGGCGTTGACGCCGGCCGGGGCACCGGAGACGGTGAGGCTGACGCTCTGCGCCGAACCGGTGGTGACGGCGGTGGTGATGTTCGCGCTGGTCG
>NZ_JAQYWW010000952.1:0-311 GCF_036322525.1 Streptomyces sp. BE20
CCCCCCCCCCCCCACAAACCCCCCCACCAGGCCTGGCCCGACCACCAGCTGACCCAGGGGCAGTTACACCCCGACCTGGTCCAACCGACCCGCGTCCGGCTGCAGAACGACGTCGCCAACCATCACACCAACCCGGTCAACCACGGGATCGACCCGGCCCCCGACCAGGACCCCCATCCGCTGGACGCCCACGCCAACCTGCACGTCGCGGGCGGCACCATTATAGACGGGGGCAGGCACCACACCCCCCCCCCCCCCGTCACCCAGCCGGTGCAGGAGGTGCTGGCCGAGCTCTGCGCCCCGGTCGCCCC
>NZ_JAQYWW010000953.1:0-375 GCF_036322525.1 Streptomyces sp. BE20
GCCACCGATCCGGAACCGGCCGGTGCGCTCGCCGGGGGCGATGGACTCCGCCGGACTGAAGTACGTCCAGAGCCGGTTGGAGGTGCGCAGGACGTTCAGCGCGTCCCGGTGGCCGCGCACCGCGGCGGCGTACTCCCGGGTGCGGGCGTACCGCTCGTCCTTGGTGAGGAAGTCGCCCTCGCGCTGCTGCTCGTGGTCGTTGCCGCCGGTGATGAAGTGGACGGTGAGCCGGCCGTCGCTGATCCGGTCGAGGGCGAGCGGCCGGACGTCGGGGTGGTCGACGAGCAGCTCCGGGTCGAGGAGGCGGGTGAGCACCGCGAGGGCGTCCGGGTGGTCGTCGGCGAGGTGGGTGAGCATGCCGGCCTCGTAGCGGGC
>NZ_JAQYWW010000954.1:0-341 GCF_036322525.1 Streptomyces sp. BE20
GAGGGATCGGGCCAGGGACGGGACGACCACGTCGAGTGTGCCGGTGCCGGGGACGACGACGGTCTGTTCGTCGAGGGCGTCGAAGAGGTCGTCGATCAATCGTTGGGCCATGCGCGGGGCTTTGGGGCGGATCAGTTCGACCAGTCTGCGGCGTCCGGCTTTTCTCAGGGCGGCCGGGGATCCGTGGCGCTCCAGGAGCCAGGTGACGGCCTGGTGGTCGAGCCGTGGTCCGAGCACGCGCTCCAGTGACGGGTGGAACTGGGTGAGCAGGCCGCGTATCCGGTTGGAGGTGCGGGTGGCCTCGGCGGCGAGGTCCTGGTCGAACCCGGTCAGGACGGTGA
>NZ_JAQYWW010000955.1:0-344 GCF_036322525.1 Streptomyces sp. BE20
AGGGCCTCGGACGCGGCGGCGCCGAACACCGGCTGCTCCCCTGCGCCCGCCCCGCCGACCGCTCGCGCTCCCGGATCGAGGTCGCCTCCGGCCTGCCGGGGCAGGACGCGCGCGCCCCCGGGCGCGCGGGCGCCCGGCGTGGTGGGCACGGGGGTCAACTGCAGTGAAGCACACGGAGCGCGCACGAGCTGGCCCAATGGCCGCCCCGGGGGGCGGGGGGGGCGCTGCGGGGCGTGGGCGGCGTGCTGGGTGGCGTGGTCGTTGTTCGGGGTCTGGTTGCGGACGGTGCCGACCACGAACGGGTCGTCGGGGAGCCCGTGTCCGGGGGGGGCGGCGGCGGGGGC
>NZ_JAQYWW010000956.1:0-359 GCF_036322525.1 Streptomyces sp. BE20
GGGACGGCCAACGCGCTCCGGGGGTAGGTCTGTTGGTGCGGTCAGCCGCACCGTCCGAGCCCGCGGCCCTCCGGGGCACGACTCGCCCGGGTGCGGCGCGCCCGCCGTCGCCGCGACAGCCCCCCAGGGCGCGCCCCGGGACCGCCCGGGCCCGTCCGGCCCACCCCGGTCGGCGCCCCGCCCCGAACCGGGGAGTCCTGTCGGCACACCCGGCATTACGGCCCGCGCAACCCGAATGCTTCGGGAAAGTCCCACCCCCGCGATCTCCGGCGCAGACTGGAAGGGATGAGGAAATCTGCAGCAGTCCACCGCCACCTGCCCACCAGCCCCTTCAAGGCCCGGGTCGAAGCGCCGCGCAA